>JBDKUU010000344.1:0-2056 GCA_039679525.1 Phycisphaerales bacterium
GATACATTTGTGTAGACTCCGTTTTCATGCTCTTGTCGGCGATGACATGCCGTAAAGGGTTGTCTAGTCAAAGGTTGTGACTGATTGAGTTCTTTGTCGCTCTCTGGCACGGGATTTGCAACAGGTATAGGGACCGGATTCGGTGGGGTTTGGCCCGGGGCCGGAATGGACGGTGTCGTCCGTGTGATGGCAGGTTAACTTTGGATAGGAGTATGGCAGCGATGTTGAGAAGCAGGGTACTGGGATGCGTGGCGGCGATGGTGTTGAGTACGGCGCCTCTGGCGATGGCCGAGGACGATGTGACATTCGGCGTGGCGGCCGACTTCTTCAGCAAGTACGTCTGGCGAGGACAGAACGTCGTGGACGACTGGGTCATGCAGCCCAGCGCCAGCGTCGGCTACAAAGGCTTCACCGGATCGATCTGGGCCAACTCGGACATCACGGGCGACGTGGTCGACGATTGGGAGTTCAACGAGATCGACTATGCCATCGACTACTCGAACAAGATCCCGGGCCAGGAGACGTTCGGGTTCTCGGCGGGCCTGATCTACTACGATTTCCCGAACACGGCGTTCGAGGCGACGTCGGAAGTCTACGCCGGACTGAGCGCCGACGTGTTCCTCTCGCCCGCGGTGAAGTGGTTCTATGACTTCGACGAGGCCGAAGGCAGCTACATCCAGTTCTCCATCGGCCACACGATCGAGAAGATCTTCTCCTGGACGGAGGAGAACTACTGTGACGTCGCGCTCGGCGCCAGCGTCGGCTATGCGACGGACAACTACAACGACTTCTACTTCGGCGTGGACGACGGAGCGTTCAACGACGTGACGTTCTCGGTCGGCCTGCCGTTGTGCTTCGGGTCGCTGACGATCAAGCCGAGCGTCGCCTACTCGATGATGATCGACGACGACATTCGCGACGCGACAGGCAAGAGCGACAACTTCTGGGGCGGCGTAGGTCTGGCGTACAGCTTCTGACGCCGCGGGGATAAGCCGGGCGGCGGCGGGGGAACCGGGTCGCCGCCCGGATCGATCGAACCAAGGACGACCACTCACACTCGGTGACGCAACTGCCCGGCGCGGATCTCGGCGGGCAGCGCGTGCGGCTCGTGGAGAGTCTGCGCCGGCAGTTGCCCAGGGATGCAGAAATCAAGACAAGGACAAGGGTGGGCGGCAAGGGCACAAAATGGTTGGGGGAACTATGAACAGGGCAGGAACAATGGAATTGAAAGGGTTTCGGGGCTCGTTGGCTGTGGGACCGGACGGGTCGGCGGGGGGGCCGGCCGAGGAGTATCCGGCCTGGGAAACCAGGCTTGTCGGGTCCAGGTCGAGTGGGCCCCACAGTAAGCAGTCGAGGGCCGTCGGGGGGCGGCCCCATCGAAGGTGAAGGGCTCTGCGTGGGAGCCTGGGAATCGTGTTGATTGTCCCTCGCCGCGTGACGCGAGGTCTGGCTGATTCAGAAGGGTGGAAATGATGGATCCAAATGTCAAAGGCAGGCGACTCTTGAAACGACTGGTTATTCTCGCCGTATTGGCGATGTCCGTTCCGGCGTGGGCGGGGGAGGCGGCGGCGCCTTCGCCCATCGATGCGATCAAGACGGAACTCCAAACGAACATCAACATCGTCTGGACGCTGGTCGCGGCGTTCCTGGTGTTCTTCATGCAGGCGGGGTTCGCCATGGTGGAGACGGGGTTCACCCGGGCCAAGAACTCCGTCAACATCCTGATGAAGAACGCGTTCGACTTCGTCATCGGCTCGCTGGCGTTCTTCTTCATCGGGTTCGGCTTGATGTTCGGCAAGAGCAATGGCCTGTTCGGCACGACGCTGTTCGGACTCTCCGGCATTGAGCTGGCCGGCAACGACTGGATGTGGACGTTTCTGATCTTCCAGACGGTCTTCGCCGCGACCTCCGCCACGATCGTCTCGGGCGCGATGGCCGAGCGGACCAAGTTCATCTCGTACCTGATCTACAGCGGCGTCATCTCGCTGGTGATCTACCCGATTTTCGGGTCCTGGGCCTGGGGCAGCCTCAGCGGCCAGGGCACCAGCGGCTGGCT
>JBDKUU010000345.1:0-3537 GCA_039679525.1 Phycisphaerales bacterium
GTCGATCCGCCAGTAATAGGTTTGGCCGAGCGTAAGGCGGCCCGGATCGAAGGCGCTGGCGTCCTGGCCCTGGCTGACGAGTGTGCCGGCGGCCCCGGCCTCAACGTCGGCCTGGGACGTGCCCAGATAGACGTCGTGCGTCTTGGCGTACTCGCTGGGCGACCAGCTCAGGGCGCCGTCGCGGAGCACGTCCGTCGCCTTGTCCTCCGGGAAAGGCGACGAGGCGGTCTTGCGGTTCAACGTGCCCAGCATGTAGCTGACCGCGTTGGCCAGGATCGTCTTGCCGGTATCGGTGAGGTTGAAGGCGCCTTGTGGCGTCGCGCCGGACTCCTGGGTCCCGCAGCACAGGAGCATTCGCTTGCCGCCGGGCGTGCCGGGAGAGCCCGCGTAGTACGGGGCGCCGGGCTCCCACTCGATGATCCAGGCGCTGGTGCCGCTGACGGCCTTGGCCAGCAGCTTGCCGTTGCCGGGGTCGAGGGTGCCGGCGAACGAGGTCTGGCCGGTGCCGGTCGTGCCGTCGAGCGGATCGAACTGATTGCTGCCGTCCAGCGTCACGCCCTTGAAGATCGCATGGCTGGGCACGACCGCTTCGACCCGCGGGGCCACCAGGTTGTTGATCGTCGAGGCATTGACCCAGTACCACCGATAATCCGCGCTGCTCCCACGCGACACGTAGGCGCTCAGCAGCAGGATCGGGGACGTCAGGCCGTTCCACTGGCCGATTTCGGTCGCGTCGGTGGCGTAACTGGCGCTGCCGGTGCGGCGGCTCACCACGACGAGGTCCGCCGCGTTGAGTTCCGCGATCTTGCCGGCGTCGAGGGTGGTCCAGTTGCCCCGCCGGACATCCAGGTTGTGCCCGAGTCCTTTGAGGAAATCCTCAAAGCCGATGTCGTCCTGGGTGCCGTTGCCGTCGGTGTCGCCGGTTTCGGTGACAAAGATGATGTTGGCGGCCATCATGGCGGGGCTGAAACACAAGCCCAGCGCCAGAGCCAGAAGAATGAGTCGTTTGTGCATGGCGGTCCTCCTTCACTTTGGGAACGAAACGTGCCAACGTCGCTACGAAAGCGAACGAACACATCGACTGCGCAATCCCTCAGAGCACTCGGGAGACACGCGGGCCCGCACACGCCCGCCGCACTCCACCTCCAGGACTCGGAATGATCCGAGCAATCTCAGCAACGCCATCGGCATCTCCGGCTTCAGCGAATGCTGAGTTCCTCTGCCGGTACTCTCGACTTTATTAATTTATCGGAATCCGGCTGCCTCGACAAGAACAAAAGACCCGCGGCGCCCGTTTCAATCGTGAAATTGCGCCATATGGTGACTAGACAGACGCTTTGCGATAGAGGGCGGGTCCAGTCGCGGAAACGATCGTACGCCCCCGGGGACGGCGTCTGGGAGAAAACCCTGCTGCGGAGAGATGTCAGCGGGGAGAGGGGGCAGGCCCTCGTTGTTCTGCACATCCCCTTCCTGCCCCGGTTCGTTCGCACTTCGTATGCCGGTTTGTACGCGGGAGGTTGCGTTTGTCGCATGGGAGGCTTCCAGCAGAAACTCGGAACCAAGCGGCTCTCGCGCGATCGGACGGATCCACGGCCTTGTCGTCGCCCGCGAAGATCCGTCCCGGCTTCGGGCGAACTTCCGAACAGCCCCCCCCCTTCGGGGCGGAGCATTCCTGCCGGAAGTCTCCCATGCGATAGACGCAACTACGCAGTTCTCGAAACATCGCTGCGCCGACCGCTTCTGCGCACCCCCCGGGTCCGTGGCCCCGCAGACCTATCGCGTCTGTCAGCCTCCCCCTCCGCAGGCGTCTGGCCACACGATGGCATCACGATCTCAGCGGCCGCAAAGAGAGCACGCCCCCGGGCGCACAGCGCCCCTCCGGGGCGAGGCCGGTCGTGCGAAAGACGTTTTGCGCTTTGCGCCAATGGCATGAACCCCAAAGAAGCCGGGGGATCTCGATCGGTGCGCAAGGCGATGCGCAGCATCTTTCCCATGCTATTGGCGAAAAGCGCAAAATGCCCGCCGGCCCGTCGCACAGCGGCGAGCCGGCGGATTCCGAATCTGTCCGTCCCTTCCTTTAGCTCCGCGATCCTATTCGGCCGACCCCGTCGCAGAAACGGTCATGCCCCGCCGGACAAATTGCGGCAAAGTGTTGCTTGACAAGGGGTTCGGGCTGGCGTATAGTACGTGGTTTAGTAGTTATTCAGCGTCATGCTCCGTTGAGCACGGCGTCTTCCGTTTGTGTCGTGATCGGCCGGTCGAATCCGGACAGCCCGGTCGCGGCGGAATCCAAGAGCTTGGGTTTGATCTGAGGTGATAGCGGTGAAGGCAAGTGAAATGAGGCCGGGAATGGGCTTTATCATGGATGGTCAACTGTACGTCTGTACGGTGTCGACGCATGTTACTCCCGGCAACCTCCGGGCGTTCGTGCAGGCCAAGCTCCGACGAATCTCCGACGGTACGAGCATCGAGAGGCGTCTGCGGTCCACCGAGGACGTCGAGCAGGCGTTTCTCGACCGACGCGAGATGGAGTACCTCTATTCGGAGAAAGATTCGCACATCTTCATGGACGCCAAGTCGTACGATCAGTTGTCTGTGTCGGACGAGGTGCTGGGCGATTCGATCAAGTACCTCAAGCCCAATACGACGGTGGTGGCGCTGACGCACGAGGGCAACATCGTTTCGCTCGAGCTGCCCAAGGTGGTGGAGCTGGCGGTGACTGAAACGACCCCCGTTCCCAGGGGCGCCACGGCCACGAACCAGATGAAGGACGCCACGCTGGAAGGCGGCCTGCGGGTCCGCGTGCCCCCGTTCATCGAGGTCGGCGAGATCGTCCGCGTGAACACCGAGGACGGCTCCTACGGCGGCCGGGCCAAAGGCTAAGATCATCGACGAACGCGGGCTTTCCGCCCGCGACTGAGAACAAACACAAACAGGGCCATTGTTCGCTTCGAAGGCGAACGATGGCCCTGCTGCATTCCAGGACGCCCGCCCCGCCTAATCGAGCAACCCGTTCAGCACCAGCGTCGCCTCCTGCCGCAGGGTCATGATCTGCTCGGCGGACACCCCTGTGTCGACCAAAACCTCGCGAAGCTCGCTCACGCCCCATCGGGCATAGGCGCATTATCATTGGGATCTGTAGTGTCCGCCTGCCAGATCAGGATCGGGTAGGCGTTCTCCGGCATGAACCACAGATCCGCCTCGCCATCGTCGGCTGTGCCGGAAAAGTCCCAGCCCGCGAAACTGGCCTGCTGCTTCATCTCGCCGTCCGTCAGCGGCACGCCGATGCCGTTGTCCGGGCCGCCGCCGTCAGGCGGGGCGAGGAAGTAGCTGTTGTCGGCAGTTCCGTCGCCCACCAGGCCGCCCGCGTACAGGCTCTCGTCCGGGGCCGTAAGGCGCACAACGCTGTAGCTTGTCGAGATGCTGGATTCACCGTCGCTGTAGCCGACGAGGCCGCCGACATAATCCGGCGCCGTCACCGTACCGGTGGAATAGCACGATGCGACCGAGCCGCCCCAGTTGTACCCCACCAGCCCG
>JBDKUU010000346.1:0-5126 GCA_039679525.1 Phycisphaerales bacterium
GCTTCTGCGAATCCATCGATTTCGGGACCGATGCTCTCACCGGCCGAATCAAACGGTACGAGGGAACCGTCGATGAGCAGACCCGCCTGGGCGCCACGAATCAGATGGACGTCCTGCGGGCAGTGGCGTTCGCGTTCCGGCTGGCCAGCAAGCCCTTCCGAGTCACCTGCGGCCTGTTCGGGGCCCTCAGCTACGACTTCGTGGACCAGTTCGAGAAACTCCCCCCGAGCAAACAGGACCAGCTCGGCAATCCCGACTACGAGCTGTACTTCGCCGACAACATCTTTCTGATGGACCACGAGAGCGACCAGGGTTATGTCGTCGTCAACTGCGTCATCACCAACGGCGACCGCCAGGCCGTGATCGCCGAGGCCCAGAGCAGCTTCGACTTCTACTTCAACATGGCCCGCTTCGATCCGCCCAATGGACACAAGCACGTCGCCCCCCTGCCGCCGGCGGGACCCGACACGGTGCAGCGGGAATACGAGATCATGGTCGATCAGGCCAAGCGGCACATCCTCGACGGCGACATCTTCCAGGTGGTCCTGAGCCGCACGCTGACCGAGCCCTGTCCCGACGAGCCGCTGGACGTCTACAAACGGCTGCGGGAACTGAACCCCTCGCCCTACATGTTCTACGTGAACACGCCGAACACGATTCTGATGGGCTCCAGTCCCGAGCTGAATCTGCGAGTCAGCGGGACCGGGCCGCGAAACGTCGAGATCCGCCCGATCGCGGGCACCAAGCCCCGCGGCCGGATCGACGGCCAGATCGACACCGACACCGACTTCCGCTACGAAGCGGAGCTCAAGCTCGACCGCAAGGAATTGGCGGAACATATGATGCTCGTGGACCTGGCCCGCAACGACATCGCCCGCGTGGCGAACCCGGGCAGCCGGCTCGTCAATGAGCTGCTGACTGTGGAGAAATATGAATCGGTCCAGCACCTCGTGAGCAACGTGAAGGGAACGCTGCGGCCCGACCTCGACGCCCTGAGCGCGTACCTGGCGACGATGAACATGGGCACGCTGACCGGGGCCCCGAAGATCGAGGCGATGAAGATCATCCGCAAGCTGGAGAAGAACAAGCGCGGTTATTACGGCGGGGCTGTGATGTACCTGACCGTGGACGGCCAGTTCGACAGTTGCATCACGATCCGCAGCCTCCAGGTGCGGGACCACACCGCGTATATCCGCGTCGGCGCCGGCATCGTCCACGACAGCGTGCCGAAGACGGAGTTTGAAGAGACGGAGCATAAGGCGCGGTCGTGCCTGAGGGCAATTCGCGGGAAATAGATGAGAATCAGGAAGAAAAGCACGAAATCCGAAATTCGAAATCCGAAACAAGCACGAATGACCCAAAATCAAGAAATTTCGAAACGAGTCTCCCGAGAAGCGATAGCGTTTCGGTCATTTGGATTTCGTGCTTTGGATTTGTTTCGGATTTCGATATTCGAATTTCGGATTTGGACCTCGCGGCTCTAAATCATAAAGGGAACACCAATGGAACCAACCGGCAACAGAGTCCTGTTCATCGACAACTTCGACTCATTCACCTATAACCTGGTGGACGATTTCGCCAAGCGGCAGTGCGTGACCCGAGTCTATCGGGCCGACACGAGCCTCTCGGATCTCAAGAAAGTCGTCGACGAGTTCGATCCCGACCTCCTGGTGATCTCGCCGGGGCCGGGCAATCCGTCCACGGCGGGCGTGTCCCTGGCCGCGGTGGACGCCTTCAAAAGCCGCCTGCCCATCTTCGGCGTGTGCCTGGGCCATCAGACGATCGTGCAGTACTTCGGCGGGGTCGTCAGCCACGCGCCCGAGCCCATGCACGGCAAGCCCTCGCGGATCACGCACAACGGCAAGGGCCTCTTTCAGGGCATCGAGAACCCGCTGCAGGCCGGGCGATATCACAGCCTCGCGGCCCGCACGCTGCCCGATTGCCTCGAGGTCACGGCCCAGTTCGAGGGCGTCGTCATGGGCGTCCAGCACAAGGACCTGCCCATCTTCGGCGTGCAGTTCCATCCCGAGAGCATCCTGACGCCCGCGGGCGGCAAGATCATCCAGAACGTTCTCCAGATCGCGGCCAATCGAAAACAACCGGTAGGGAGCTGAACATGGCGAACATCACGCAGTATCTCGAAACCATCCTCAACGGCGGAGATCTGACGTTCGAGCAGGCCAAGGCCCTGCAGGATACGATCTTCGAAGGCGAGGTGACCGAGGTCCAGATCGCGGCGTTCCTGGCGATGATGCGAATGAAGCGTGCGACCTCCGCCGAGATCGCGGGCCTGGCGCAGTCGCTGCGGAACCATGCGGTGCGGGTCCAGGCTGATTTCGAGCACATGATCGACACTTGCGGCACAGGCGGCGCGGGCGTCAAGACGTTCAATATCTCCACGGCTTCGGCCTTTGTCGTCGCCGGCGCCGGCGCCTACGTCGCCAAGCACGGCAATCGCGGGATCACCAGCCGGTGCGGCTCGGCCGACGTGCTGATGGCGCTCGGCGTCAACATCGATCCCGGCCCGGAGGTCGTCGCCGAATGCATCCGCGAGGCCCACATCGGTTTCATGTTCGCGCCGAAGTACCACCCGGCGATGAAGTTCGTGCAGCCGATCCGAAAGAGCCTGGACTTTCGGACCGCGTTCAACATCCTCGGGCCCCTGGCCAACCCCGCGGGCGTCAAGGCCCAGATGATGGGCGTCTCCGATCCCGAACTGATGGACCGGATCGTCGAGAGCCTCAAGATGCTCGGCGCCAAACGCGCGATCGTCGTCCACGGCCAGGGCATGGACGAGATCAGCCTGCTGGGCAAGACGCGGGTCGTCGAGCTCCGCGAGGGCTGGGTCACGTCGTTCGAGCTGGACCCGCTCGAGTACGGAATCGCCCACGCCCCGATCGAGGCCCTCGGCAGCGGCGACGCCGTCGCCAACGCAACCGTCATTCGCAGCGTTCTGGCGGGCAAGGAGACAGGGCCCCGCCGGGACATCGTCATGCTCAATGCCGCCGCCGGGATCATCGTCGCCGGTCTGGCGGACGGCTTCGCCCAGGCGCTTCCCCTGGCCGAGGCTTCTATTAACCAAGGAAAGGCGTTAGAGTGTCTGGAGAGGCTGGTTGAAGTTTCCAACAAGGCATAGCCTCCGAATCGAGATGAGAAAATGATGATAACCAAGGTCAAGATCTGTGGAATTACGAATTACGACGACGCCATGGCGGCCATGGACATGGGGGCCGATCTGCTGGGGTTCAATTTCTATTCGAAGAGCCCCCGCTACATCGAGCCGGCCAAGGCGGCCGAGATCATCAAGCGGCTGCCGGCCTTCATCGACGTCTCCGGCGTCTTCGTCAACAGCACGCTCGAACAGATCCGCGAAATCGCCAGTATGTGCCAGCTCGACTGGATCCAGTTGCACGGCGACGAGACGACGGACTTCTGCAAGTGGCTTGCGTACGACAGCGTCAAGACGATGAAAGCCCTGCGGGTCAAGGACGTCGCGGACCTTCAGCGGGTGGACAACTACTTCACCGACGCGGTCCTCTTGGACGCGTACAACGCCGAACGCTACGGCGGCACGGGTCTGACCTTCGACTGGAACATCATCGGACACATCGCCAAGCGGGTCTTCCTGGCCGGCGGAATCACGCCGGAGAACGCCGCGACCGCGGTCGGCCTGGGCGTCTACGGAATCGACGTCTGCAGCGGCGTGGAGTCGGCGCCCGGCAAGAAGGACCACAAGAAGATGAAGGCGCTGTTCGAGAGCATTCGGCACTTGAGAGCATAGGAAAGAGGATAGGACCTATAGGACCGATGGGACCGATAGGACAGGAACGCTTCGCGAGACTCGCGAGAAGGCAAATTCTATGAAACATACAGGCAGATTCGGTGATTACGGCGGCTACTACGTGCCGGAAGTGTTGATTCCGGTGCTCGAGGAACTGGAGACGGCGTTCGACCGCTTCTCCGTGGATCGGGCGTTCGTGGCCGAGCTCGATCAATTGTACAGGAACTACGCGGGCAGGCCCACGCCGCTCTATCACGCCAAACGGCTGAGCGAGCACGTGGGCTTCCAGGTCTATCTCAAACGCGAAGACCTGCTCCACGGCGGCGCGCACAAGGTCAACAACACGCTGGGCCAGGGTCTGCTCGCCAAGTACATGGGCAAGACCAAGCTCATCGCCGAGACCGGCGCGGGCCAGCACGGCCTGGCCACCGCGATGATCGGAGCCCTGTTGGGCATGGAGACCAAGATCTTCATGGGCGCCGTCGACGTCGAGCGGCAGAGCGTCAACGTCCACAAGATGAGGCTCTGCGGCGCGGAAGTGATCTCCGTCGAGGGCGGGACGAGCACGCTCAAGGACGCGATCAACGACGCCCTGCGGTACTGGACCTCGCACGTGTCCGACACGTTCTATCTGTTCGGCACGGCGGCCGGCCCGCACCCCTATCCGACGATCGTCAAGCACTTCCAGAGCTGCATCGGCAAAGAGGCCCGGCGGCAGTGTCTCGACCAGATCGGGCGGCTGCCCGACATGGTCGTCGCCTGCGTCGGCGGCGGCAGCAACGCGATCGGCGCGTTCGCGGGCTTCCTGGACGACAAGGACGTTCAGCTCATCGGCGTCGAGGCCGGCGGCAAGGGCGTCGCGACGGGCAAGCACGCGGCCAGCTTGACGGCCGGGCGGCCCGGCGTCCTGCACGGAGCGAAGTCCTATCTCCTCCAGGACGAGGACGGCCAGATCATCGACACCGAGTCCATCAGCGCGGGGCTCGACTATCCCGGCGTCGGGCCCGAGCACTCGCTGCTCAAGGACATCGGCCGGGCCCGGTACGTCCCGGCCAACGACGAAGACGTGCTGGACACCTTCGGGCTGCTCACGCGAATTGAGGGAATTATCCCGGCCCTGGAGAGCACCCATGCCCTGGCCCACGTAGTAAGTCTCAAGGGCAAGTTGCCCTTGGATACGGTCGTCGTGGTGAACCTCTCCGGCCGAGGCGACAAAGACGTCGGCATCGTCGAGAAGTATCGACCCTTGAAAGACTCGCGGAGGCAGTAGGTCCCATTCGTCCCATAGGTCGTATCCGTCCTATTGCCCTATCGCTTCCCGTTTCCGGAGCCCGAAATGAAAAGC
>JBDKUU010000347.1:0-6744 GCA_039679525.1 Phycisphaerales bacterium
AGCCCCCGGGCGATCCCGTACCGCGCCGCCTCTTTGACCGTGGCCCCGAGGAATCCTCCCACGGCGGCCTGCCCCGTGAACGCCCCCGAGACGATCACGCGGAGGGTTTCCGGAATCGTGTCGTAACGCATGGCCAGCAGAATGATCGCACCGACGACGAAGAAGACGGCCATGAACGGCACGAGACGCGAACACCAGGCGGAGATGGATTTGATGCCGCCGAGAATGACCACAGCGGCGAGCACGGTGATCACCCCCCCGGTGATCCACTGCGACACGCCGAAGGTTTCGTGGACCATGGTGGCCACCGAGTTGGCCTGGACCATGTTCCCGATGCCGAAGGCGGCGACCGTCGTGAACAGGGCGAAGGCCAGCCCGAGCCAGCGGCCGAGCCGGCGGTGCTTCATCCCGCGTTCCAGCACGTACATCGGACCGCCCGCCATGGCCCCCGATTCCGTCGTGATGCGGTACTTTACCGAGAGCACCGCTTCGGCGTACTTCGTCGCGATGCCGAAGACGCCGGTGAGCCACAGCCAGAAGACCGCGCCGGGCCCGCCCGAGGCGACCGCCGTGGCGACCCCGACGATATTGCCCGTGCCGATCGTCGCCGCCATCGCCGTCATCAGGGCGCCGAACTGGCTGATGTCGCCCTTGCCTTCCTTCGATCGCTCCATGGACAGCCGGATGGCTTTGCCCATGTATCGCTGAATGAACCGCAGCCGGATCGTGAGGTAGAGGTGAGTCCCGAGCAGCAGAATGAGCAGGGGAGGACCCCAGACGAAGTCGCTCACCTTCGTGAGGATGAGATTCAGTGCCTCCATGCCGCAGTTCCTTTCGTGACGTTCTGAGAAGTCGGCCAACCAGCGTGGACATCCTATCAGATCGACGTGATCGGTCAATCTTTGGTTCTTCGCAGAATCCCGGGGCGAATAGACACGGGTTTCGGCGCTTCGCGTCGAGACTTTGACCCTTTGGGCCGCCGGCGTGAGAGCGGCGTCGTACGACCCTGCACAACGTCGGTTTCGCAGGCGAACGCTTCGTTCACGCATCAAGCCGGCGGAATTGGCCGCACCCTCTTCCCGCGGGGACGGCGCACGGGTACAATCCGCCTTTGAACAGCGACCGTGTGTTCAGGCGCGACCTGCCGCGAGGATCAGGGGACGCCGAGGGCCAAGGCAGATTTCAATAGGAGTAGACAGATGACCAGATCGCGTTTTCTCAGTGTGGTGTCGGCTCTACTGTGTGCGGCGTTTTGTGCGGCGGCCGTCGGGCAACCGAAGCCGCTGTCGTCGTACGATCCCCAGGTGAAAGAGCTGCTGGCGAAGATGACGCTGGAGGAGAAGGTCGGCCAGATGACCCAGCCCGACCTGGGCGGTCTCAAGGACCCGAACGACGTCACGAAGTACTTCGTCGGCTCGGTCCTCAGCGGCGGCAGCTCCGACCCGAAGGAGGGCAACAGCCTCGAAGCCTGGACGAACATGTACGACAGGCTCCAGAAGCTCGCTCTCAAGACTCGCCTGGGCGTCCCGATCCTCTACGGGGTCGACGCCGTGCACGGTCACAGCAACGTGCTCAACGCCGTGATCTTCCCGCACCATATCGGCCTGGGATGCACGAACGATCCCAAGCTGGTCGAGGAGATCGGACGCGTCACGGCCATCGAGATGCGGGCCACGGGCGTTCAGTGGGCGTTCGCCCCGTGCGTGACGGTCGTGCGCGACGAACGCTGGGGCCGGACGTATGAGGGCTTCGCCGAGGAGCCGGACATCGTATCGGTCCTCGGAGCGGCCGAGACTCGCGGCATGCAGGGCGATCTGATCAGCCCGCTGGCCGTCGCCGCCTGCGCCAAGCACTACATCGCCGACGGCGGCACCGTGCCTGCATCCAATGGACGCGGCGGCCAGGCCGGTGACAACAACTTCGGCGGCACCGCGCAGGCCGGACGCAGCGGCGTCCGCGTCTCGCTGAACGCCGGGAACGTGCCGATCGATGAGGCCCCCCTGCGGAAAATCCACCTCCCGCCGTACATTGCCGCGGTCAAGGCGGGCGTGACCACGATCATGCCGTCCTACAGCAGTTGGAACGGCGTCAAGTGTTCGGCCAGCAAACGCCTCCTCACGGAGATCCTCAAGGACGAGATCGGCTTCGAGGGCTTCCTCATCTCGGACTACAGCGCCATCGACCAGATCGACCCGAAGGACTACAAGGGCTCGATCGCGATCTCGATCAACGCCGGCATGGACATGGCGATGGTCCCGAACCGGTTCGTCGAGCACATCACGAAGCTCAAGGAACTCGTGCAGGAGGGAAAGGTCCCGATGTCGCGGATCGACGACGCCGTGACCCGCATCCTCCGCGTGAAGTTCGCGATGGGCATGATGGACAAGAACCGCTCGCAGTTGGCCGACCGCAGCTTGTGGAAGGACTTCGGCTCGGCCGAGCATCGCGAGGTCGCCCGCCAGGCGGTGCGAGAGTCGCTGGTGCTGCTCAAGAATGACAAGAAGACGCTGCCGCTGTCCAAGCAGGCCCCGAGAATCCATGTCGCCGGCAAGACCGCCGACAACATCGGCAATCAGTGCGGCGGATGGACCATCGACTGGCAAGGCAAGAGCGGCGACGTGACCACCGGCGGCACGACGATCCTGGCCGCCATCAAGAAGACCGTGTCGGCCGGCACGAAGGTGACCTTCTCCCAGGACGGCACGGGCGCAGAAGGCGCAGCGGTCGGCGTGGTCGTAGTCGGCGAGAAGCCCTACGCCGAGGGCAACGGCGACAACGGGGAACTCACGCTGGACGCAGCCGATCTCGCGGCGATCGACAACATGAAGAAGGCCGGAATCCCGGTGGTTGTGCTCCTCGTCTCCGGCCGGCCGATGATCGTCACGGACACCATCGCCAAGGTCGACGCCTTCGTCGCGACATGGCTGCCGGGCACCGAAGGCCAGGGCGTCGCGGACGTCCTCTTCGGCGACTACAAGCCGACGGGCAAGCTCTCCTTCACCTGGCCCCGTTCGATCGACCAGGTCCCGATCAACGTAGGCGACAAGGCCTACGACCCGCTCTTCAAATTCGGCTACGGCCTGACCTATTGACCGCCGGGCCCTCTCTTGCCTTGCGGTGACTCACTCTATCGGCTGGCGGCGGCAAGCATCGGCTTGCTGCCGCCAGCCAGGATGAATCGCTGAACGGGGCTGCCTGGTTTCTTCCCCACAAACCATGTGAGAGCTTTGTTCCAGAGCGCACCCGACCCGCTCAGCTCTCGAAGTCCTTCCGCCAGCCGAGGCGGCAGAGTCTGACGCCCAGCCACAGAACCCAGAGTGTGACGAGCACGGCGTTCAAGACCATCGTGACGAAGAAGCCCGCTGCGGAAGCGAGCCCCAGGAGGCCCGCGGCCAGGGCCAGATAGGCGGCGATCCTGCCGAAGACCCTTTTTCCCTGGAGCATCACGCAGCCAATGATGAAGATCCCTGCGGAGAGATCGACGATGGCGTAGAGGACTTCCGTCGGGGAGGCCAGCACGGCGGAGGCATAGTTGGCCGCCGCGACATAGGCCGCACGCTGGGCGTCGTCCGCAGCCCCGGCGTACAAGCCGTGAAGCGTCAGCAGCGACGCGTAATTCGTCCAAGTCACGGCCAGGTCCAGGACCACGAACAGCCCCACAAAAGCGGTTGCCAGGAGCATGGCGCTTCGATTGACCCGATTCAGTGCCAGATAGAGAGACAGCGCGACCGGCACGAAGAGAAGGTCCGTCAGGATGGACAGACTCAGGATCGTCCACCAGACCGCGGTCTTCCCGTCGAGATACCGGAGCCACGCCTCACCGCCCGTCGGCGGAGCTCCCACGCGAGCGAACAACGGAAAGATCGTGAGGTACGCCAGGCCCAAGACGAGGGCACAGACGCCGCCCACGCGATACAACCATCTGCCGTCCGGATCAACAGTTCTCTCGATCATCCGCATCTCGCTCCTGCATGGAAGGTGTCAAGGACGCACGGGATAGGCGCCGGGCTGGACTGTGTCCTGCTTCTGCCAGCCGAGTTGTTGTCGGATTTCGTCGGGCATCGGGATGGCGGACGCGGGCACGGAGATGTCCTGAATCAACCCGTAGCGACGGAGGTCCGGGCTCTGGAAGAGGGAGCCCAGTGGACTCGTGAGTGCCTCGCTGTGGACCTCGAACTGCGGGCAGAGCTTCTGGAAGTCGGCCAGAGTCTTGAACTCCGCCAAGCCGCTGTTGCCCGGACTCGGGCTCCAGACCAGGAGGGCCGCGGGATTGGCCGCGTCGCTTCGCACGTAGACGTTGCCGTCGAATTGCGTGACTTGGGGCTCGGTGAGCTTGGACACCGCCCGGCTCTGTTCGAAGCGAACCAGCGGCTTGGAGAACCGCTCGCTCGCGACCAGGAGGTTGCCGCAGAAGACGTGGCCTTCGCGTTGGTCCACGTCCGGACCTGTGGCCGGATGCCAGCCGAAATGATCGCCCGTCGCACTTCGCTCATTGCGTTCGAACGAGGCCACGCTGTCGATCAGCGTGTTGTGCCAGGCGCGGACGTTCGAGCTGTTGAGAACGCGGATGCCCTTGTCGCAATTCACGAAGACGTTACCCGCGCAGACGGCGCCCTTGGAGATCTCGAAGAAGAAACCGTCCTGGCAGTCCTGGACCCAGTTGTCGACGAACACGCCATCCCGATTGCCTACGTCGTACCAGATCCCGTTGGAGTTCGGATTGTCCATCACGAGGTTGTCCCGGCACGTGACGCGATGGCTCTGATTGAAGATCTTCACGGCCGCCGGGTAATAGCCGGTGAGGTTCTCGACGTTGTTGCGGCGAAAGATATTCCTCTCCAGCAGCACGTCGGACGAGCCGATCACGTACACCCCTTCGGTGCTCGTGTCGCTGAAGAGCGATTGGCGGATGGTCAGGCCGTCGCCGCGGAAGAAGCCGGCCACGCGCGAGCAGAAGGAGACCGTCACGTTCTCGATGATTGTGCCGGTGACCTCTTTGCCGTAGGTGGCGGGGTCGGAGGGGCCGATCGGCTCGTCGGTCGGCTCGTCGTTCGGGCCGAAGCTCCGCTTGCCCTCGATCACGAGGGCCCGCCACGCGTACTGGGTGAACGTGATCCCGCGGATCACGGGGCCCACGTGGTCGTTGGTCTTGCCGTGGACGGGCGAGGTCGTGCGGATCAGGGCTCCATCGAACGCGGTGATCTCGACGAGCCGGTTCGCCGGGTCGACGCCGATATAGACCTGCCCCTTCTCGTAGTCGATGTAATACGAATGGGCGTCGAGCTCGCCCTCCCAGCCCGCGGACCGCAGCATCTCGCCGTCGACGAAGACCATGTCGTTGTTGAAGCGGTGCAGCGGCGTTTTCACGCCCTCGCGGTCCCGCTGCCACCAGCCGAGCGGAGCGGCGGGAAAGAGCGTCTTCCACGACGTCCGCCAGACCTTGTTGGGCAGGGCCCGCCACTCGGTCGCCACGCGCGTGCCCTTGAGCACGGGTCGCTCCCCGGCGTAGGGCTGCATCACGATCCCTTGATTGAAGGTCAAGTTGCCCGTGCGGTATGTGCCGCCGCGAAGGATAATCGCGTCGCGTGTCACGACCTTGGAGATGGCCGCCTCCAGGGTCGTAGGCTGATCCAGACTCGTTCCGGCCGCGTCCTCCCTGCCGTCCGGCGCGACATAATAGACATGACCGGCGTTGGCAGTCGCTTCATAGTCTCGCTGGATCGGGCCATAGGGTCCGCCCGAGGGCTGCGCCTGCGTGGGCAGCCCAAAGAGCGTGAGAGTTGTGAAGGCACACACGAGCCAGGCAAACGGGCATCTCTGTTGCGAGCGACGGTTCATTTCAACTCCTTCCTATCATCTGCGACCACCACAGGCCGGAATCTGCGATTGCCATGGTACCGGCAACAGATGCCTTTTGGAAAGAGAAAGACGGTGGACGCGGTCCACCCGGATGCATGACCGCTTCTGCACGCCCCCTGGGTCTGTGGCCCCGTAGACCTGTCGCGTCCGTTGGCCTCGCCTGTGCAGGCGTCCGGCCACACGATGGCATCACGATCTCAGCGGCGGCAAAGAGAGCACGCTCCGGGCGCGCAGCGCCCCTCCGCGGCGAGGGCGGTCGTGCGAAGGACGTTTTGCGCTTTGCGCCAGTGGCATGAACTCCAAGAGGCCGGGGACCTCAATCGGCGCGCAAGACGATGCGAAGCATCGTTCCCATGCCAATGGCGAAAGCCGCAAAATGCCCGCCGGCCCGTCGCGCAGCGGCGAGCCGGCGGATTCCGGATATGTCCGTCACTTCCTTTCGCTCCGCGATCCTATTCGGCTGACCCCCGTCGCAGAAACGGTCATGCACCCGATTGCGGGGGTGTGATTGATTCTTCTGGCACATGGCCGGTCTCTTTCGATGGACCAAGGAAGGAACGGACTGATCCGGAATTCGCCGCCCTGGTGTAAAGCGCCGCAGTGCGGCGGGGCGGCGAGAGTTTTTCGCATTGGAGCCACCAGCATAAGGCGTGCTGCGCACACCCAGAGCGAGCGCTTCGCTCGCGCATTGTGCTGGAAGCCCAAAGCGGTAAACTCTCCCCGCACGACCGCCTCGGGCGTGCCTTTCCAGCGGTGGCGTGCACGGCACACCCTACAAGACCGACAAGCATTTTTCAGACATGACACCACGAAGGTTACGAAGACCACGAAGAAAGAGAAGAACTCGTGTTGAACGGCCCCATCTACTCCGACCTTCGTGTCCTT
>JBDKUU010000348.1:0-11470 GCA_039679525.1 Phycisphaerales bacterium
TCACCCATCTGGCGGGTGTGGATGCTGTTTTTCACGTGGCGGTGTTTCCGCCCTCGGTGGACCCGAAGCGTCTGCACGCGCACAGTTGGGTGACGGTCGGGGACAGATGCCTCAGCGATCCGCCGCAGGGCCACGCGGCGGAAGTGCTCTGTTACGGGTCCGGCGGTCGTCTGCGTCCTTCGAATTCCGCGAGATTATCGGGCTGATCGCAGGCGGCGGCGTCGAGGGGAATTTCTTGATGGATGGGGACGAGCCGCTGTATATAATTCTTCGCGTAAAACAAGGCAACGTCATTTTACGAACAAGGAGTCTCCAATGAAAGACGCGTGCAAGGGCGACGGCCGGACGGAAAAGAAACCCTACGTCGAGCCGCGACTGGAGAAATCGCAGAAGTTGGAGGAAGTCACGCAGGGCGAAACCCCCGTCGTCACGGGCGGCGTTGGGGTCATTTCGGACGCCAAACTCAAGGAGAACATTCGCCCGGTGGAAGACGCCCTCGGCAAGGTTCGGCAGTTGGCCGCTTATCGGTACAATTACATCGGAAGCGACATGGAATGCATCGGTTTGCTGGCCCAGGAAGTGGAGAAGGTTCTGCCGGAGGCCGTGCTGGAACGCGACGGAGCCAAGATGGTGAACCTCTACGCACTTCAGTCCCTTCTTGTCGGCGCGATCCGCGAGTTGCGCGGGTCTGATTCGCTCGTCGCCTGAGCGCTGGACAAGGAGGATTCGCCGCGTATAATGAGCCGCGGTAAGGTTGGAATCATTCCTGTCGCTAGTGGGAGATTGTGTATGAAGGATGCACGCAAGGTCGACGAGCAGGTAGAGAAGAAAGACTACGCGGAGCCGCGATTGGAGAAGGTTCAAAAGCTCCAAGACGTGACGGAAGGCGTGCCGGTGGTTGTGACGGGCGCTGCGGTGCCGTGATCCTCGCTGCATGAGAAGATGTCCGGGTGGTTCCCGCGGATTCGCATTTTCTTTGAGATCCTGGAAAAGGAAGGCAATCGGATGAGCGAGCCAATGGAGAAGAAGGTCTACGTCGAACCGACACTGGAGAGGCAGGAGAAACTCGAAAACATCACGGAAGGCGGCGCGCCGGTGGTCACCGGGGCGGTTGTGGTGGGCTAGCAAAAGAAAAGAACCGCCGGAATCGTTCTTCGAGAGAGCTACATTCAAGGGATGGGAGTTTGGTCCATGAAAAAGCAGGTTGTCAAGCCGGCCGAGAAGGCGGATAAGAAGACCTACGTTGAGCCGCAGTTGAAGAAAGAACAGGTTCTCCAGAACGTCACCCAGGGCGAAACGCCCGTCGTCACCGGTGCGCCACTGCCGGGCTAGGAAGGAAGATCGCCGAGATCGTGTGTCACGAGGCAGACCTCTTCACCATCGGTCGGGTTCCCGTCCGCGTCACGTCCGACTCCACGCGGCTGTTGGGGCCGATTGAGAATGTGCTTCGGCCGTGCGCAGACGCAGGCGGGCGAGACCCATTTCACCTGCGCCTGCGGTATGGTTCCGAGCCGGCCGAGGGGAGGGAGGAATCACTCCGGCTGTTTTGGAGCGGCCTGCTTCGCGGCGGCATACCCAGCGAGTACTACGCGGCGGCCGGATGCCGAGTGGCGCGTGTGCCGGGGAGGGCCTGGGGACGCCTGGATTTCGAAGCCAGGACGATGAAGATCGTATGCCGGCCCGGGCAGGAAGGCTGCGTTTACGACGGCTGCCTGACGCCGCTGCTGTGCGAGCTCCTGGCTCACCTGGGGCATTTCGTCATTCACGCCGCCTCGCTGGCGACAGAGCAGCGGGACGGCAAAGTGGGAATCCTCATGGCCGGCGTCAGCGGGGCCGGCAAGACGACGACGTCGCTGGCCCTGGCCCACGCGGGCATGACCCTCCTCGCCGACGACATGAGCTTCATCGAGTCCCCCGTTCCCGGCAGCGACAGGGTCAGGCTGTGGGGTCTGCAACTGACCTGCAAAGTCCACGACAACACCCGGCGGCTCCTGCCGTGGCTCTCGAACTGCCCGGCGGGGCCCGCGCGAGTGGAAGGGGAGACCTGCGTCGACGTCGCAAACGTCGTAGGAGACTCGGCCGGTCTGGTGGCCGACCCTTGCCTCCTGCTGTTGCTAGGCCCGCGAACCGGGGGGAATCACGTCCTGATGCCGCTGGACAAGACGCAGGCGATGGCGACGTTGACCCGGGAGAACATCCGAGCCTACGAGCACCGGGCCGACGGCTCGGCGGGCAACGCGTTTCGTGCCCTCGGGCAACTCGTCGCCCAATGCCGCACCTATCGTCTCTGTGTGGGCGAGCCGCTCTCGACCCTCGGCGACCGGATTCGCGGCCTGCTGGAAGGCCCTGCATGAGAGCCAATCTGTTTCACGCATGGCTGCTCGCGTTGTCCGACCCCGACGGCCGGCGGGAGGCCCCTTCGCAGTCGCTCGCGGCTGGGCAGTGGGCGGCGTTCTGGGAGAAGGCGGATTACCACGGCGTGCTGCCGGCCGCGGTCGCCAACGCCAGGCGGCTCCTCGCGACGCACACCCGGGACGACCTCGATTCGATGGAACCATCCTTGGCCAGGGCAAGGGACCGGCTGATCGGCCGTGCCGCGCTGAGCATGGCGATCCGCTCGCAGATTCGCGAGATCGCGGCTGAATTCAAGGCTGCCGGCGTTCCGGTGGCCGTGCTCAAGGGGACCGACTTTGCCGACCATCTGTATCCCGACCCATCGCTGCGGCCCTTCACCGATTTGGATCTGCTGGTGTCGCAGCAGCGGGCAGCGGATGCGGAAGCGGTCATGTCGCGGATGGGCTATGTGCCTTGCGACGCTTCGATGAAGTACAACGATGGGTATGGCGAGCGGAGCTGGGTCCGGCCGGACAGGCACGAGGGCACAGTCGAGATCCACTGGAATCTCGTCAACTCTCCGACGATCCGCCGGGGAGTGAGCGTGACGTGGGAGGACTTGTCGTTTGAGAGCCGCCCGGTGTCCGACGACGGCATCTCGCGACCGACGGCGCCGGCCCGCCTGCTGATCGCCGCCGTGCACGCCGCCGCCAGTCATGGCTTCGACAGGCTCGGGCCCCTATACGACATTTGCCTGGCCTCTCGACGGTGTCAGAGCGAAACTGACGTCGAGTGGTTGTCCGCGGCGGCTCGGCGCACGGGCGCCGTACGTTCGTTGGCGGTTTCGCTGGCATTGGCTCGACGGCTCTTCGACGAGCCTGCATGTCGGCGGCTCCAGGAGGCGATGCGTCTGCCGAATCGTGGTTTCTGGAGCGTCCTGCTGACGCCCGGCGTGGTTCTACGCGGCCACTCGCGTCTGGACTCTTTCAAGCGACAGCTCTTTCGGGAGTTGCTCAAACGACGATGAAGATTCTACTCATAGTGCCGGTTCCGCCGAAGGCCAGTTGGCCCAGGGGGCTCTATCGCGACTGGACGTTCGATACGCGCGTCGCGTGCGCCGCGACTGTGCTCCGCCGGGCCGGACACGAAGTCCGCATCCTCGATCGCGAAGAGCAGCTCATCAAGCTGGGGTTCAACTGGGACCAAGCCGACGCTGAACTGCGGAGTCTGATCGGGGAGTTTCGCCCAGGTCTGGTCGCGCAGTCGGTGCTGACCCCCGCGATGCCGGAGGCGGCCCGGATCGCCCGATGGGTCAAGGAGATCGCAGGGCCGCAGGTCGCCAACGTTCTGTGCGGAACTCATCCCTCCGGCGTGCCGGAGTTGACGCTGGCCGAGAGCCCCGACGTGGACGTCGTAGCGGTCGGCGAATACGAGATGACTTTGCAGGACGTCGCCGACAAAGGCCCCGGGCTCGACATCCCCGGCCTTGTCCTGAGACACGATGGGCAATCCGTCCACACGCCGCCGCGGCCGGCCGTGCGCGACGTGGACAGGCTCGGGCCGCCGGCCTACGACCTGCTGGACATGCAGTTCTACACGCGGCCCAATCCCTGGACGATCCGCTACCTGAATCTCTCCAGCATCAACGTCTGCACGTCGCGGGGCTGCCCCAATCGCTGTGCGTTCTGCGCCGAGCACCTGGTCAGCGGCGTGGGCGTTCGATTCCATTCGCTGGACTACGTGATGGAGCAGGTGAGCTACGCCTGCGAGAAGCTGGGCGTCGAGGCCGTGCACTTCGAGGATGACACGCTCGGCGCCGACCGCGAGCGGCTCCTGGCGATCTGCGAAGCCCTGCGGGCCAACGGCTTCGACAAGCGGCTCAAATGGGACTGCCTTCTGCGTGTGGACCAGGCCGAGCCCGAGCTGCTGGCGGCGATGAAGGCGGGCGGCTGCATCCAGATCGAGTACGGCTTCGAGAGCGGCTCGGACGCCGCGCTCAAACGCGTGGGCAAGAACGCCACCGTCGAACAGAACCGAAGGGCGGTGACTCTGACGCGGGAGGCGGGGCTCCGGATCTTCGCGGACATCATGGTGGGCCTGCCCGGCGAAACGCAGGAAGACCTGGACGCGACCGTGCGATTTGTGCGCTGGGCTCGGCCGGAGATCCTCAGCGCGGGACGCCTCTTGCCGATGCCCGGAACCGCTCTCTACGGCAGCCTCGCCGAGCACGTGAGGGCGTCGCTGTCGTGGGAAGGCTACTGCTACACGTCGCAGCCGGGCTTCCAGGTCAACCTCACCAACGTGCCGAGCGCGAGGTTCGAGCGATGGTATCGCAACTTCTTCAAATACGTGGTCAAGCCGCACAACACGCTGGCTCTGCTGCGGGACGCCGGCCGCACCGACGAGCGGGCCCGAACGCAGTACCGCCGCACCCTGCGTCGCTTCGCCCTCAAACACCCGATTCACGCCCTGCGCTTGCCGATCGCGCGACCCTCTGTATAAGATATCGTTTCATAGAGTATTCTGTCGGGGGAATCGGATGATATAGGAGATCTCTCATGGCAGTCGAGGATGAGTATCTTGACGTTCTCCATGGCATTGAATCCGCGATCGTCGCGACGTACCGCGATCTCCCCGAGATCACGGATTACGAAGTCATCAGGGCATTGGAGGCGGTCATCGACAGCTACAAGGCCGAGGAACGGGGGCGTACGCCGCGGGAGTTTTCGCCGTCGTCGACGGAGGCGGCCCTCTACGACACCATTCGTCTCGTATGCCAGTGGTGGCTCGGTCGCGCCGAGGACAGCGACGAGGCAGACGACCTGGGACCCGCCCCCAAGCCCATCCGAGTCGACGAAATCCTGCTGTGCCTCAAGAAGATTCTGACCTCCGTGAACAGGTGGACCCGCAGCGGCGGCCGGACCGGGTATCTGACGTTCATCGTGCAGTACGTACGATGACAGCCCGATATCGGGCGCAGTCCTCACTGGGAGAATGCCCGAAGCCGAAGTCACGTCGTGGTTTGCGGGTGAGTCTCCTGCGGATGCTCTCCGGGGTCTCGATGGCCCAGACGTTTTTCCCGGCGGATCAGGGCGAGGTTGCGGATGTAGACGACGCTGCCGAAGGACTGGCCCAGCACGAACACAGGGTCGGCGCGGCCGATGGCGTATAAGAGCAGACCGGCGCTGCCGAACAGGCTCAGGTACCAGAACGAGATGGGAATGACGCTGCGGCCGGAGCGCTCGGAGGCGATCCACTGAAGGAGGAACCGCCCGGTGAAAGCCACCAGAGCGACGAATCCGAGGATTGCCCAGGCGTCAAGATTCATTGCGAGTCTGCTCCACATGGCCGGCCTCCCATTCCTGACACTCGTACCGAAGCATTCGCTGCTGCATCCATCGAACGGCCAGGACGTCCCGCGTGGCCTTGAACACGCGGTTGAGGACGCCGTACTTGGCCTTGCCCGCGGTTCGGGGCCGGTGATTGACAGGGACCTCGACCACGCGGAATCCCTCCATCCTCACGAGCGTCGGCAAGAAGCGGTGCATGCCGCTGTACAGTCTGATCCCGGCGATGCACTCGCGTCGAAACACCTTCAGTCCGCAGGCGGAATCGTGGATCTGTTCGTTGGTCAGGCGGTTGCGGACCCCGTTGGCGATTCGCGTGGACACCAGCCGCAGCCAGGGATCCCGGCGGCTGGCCCGCCACCCGTTGACCAGGCCGCACTGTTCCGAGAGCAGCGTGTCGAGCATGCGGGGGATGTCGGCGGGGTCGTTCTGCAGATCGGCGTCGAGCATCGCGATGAATGTCCCCCGCGCGTGCCGCAAGCCGGCGTCGAGGGCGGCGGTTTGCCCGGACCGCCGGGGCAGTGACAAGATGCGCAGGCACGGGCGATTCTTCTTCTGCTCCCGCGCCACTTGCATCGTATCGTCCGTGCTCCCATCGTCGACGAGGATCATCTCCCAGTTTCTGTGGATTGTCTCCGCGGCGGCGGTGACTTCGTCAAGCAGCCGGGGCAGGTTCTCCGCTTCGTTGTGGGCCGGCGCCACAACCGACAAATACACCCCGTCTTGCGATGGATTCTGATCAGACATAGGCAGCCTCTATTGATGATGGATGATCGATGATTTGCCTGCGGAACCTTCGACCGATGCCGAACTCCAGTCGCCCAATCATCCATCATCAATAATCAATAATCACGTCCGGGACGATACCGCATCGCTGAGCGCATTCCGAATAGGGAATATCCTCTAAGTGTTTATGACGACTTGTTGCGGGAGGCGTCGCGCTGCTACCATGAGCGAGGATCGACACATGACGCCGGAGACTATGCCTGCATTCGTGTAGACGGTGGTGGCCAGCGTGGTTCACGATGGGAGGTTGCATTCTGCATGGAGGATCGAGATTTGACGCCTGAACAGTCTTCGCCATGGTTGCGCGTGGTCGCCATCGCGGCATCTGTGGCCTGTATCTACTGGTTCATCGATACGCGGAGCACGTTGTGGGATCGGGACGAGCCGCGGTTCGCGAGGGCGACCGTGGAGATGGTGGAATCGGGCAACTACCTCTACCCGACGTTCAACGGGAACCTTCGGCCGGACAAGCCCATCCTGATCTACTGGCTCATGTCCGTGCCCGTGCGGCTGCTGGGGCCGACGTCCCTGGCGTGCCGATTTTGCGCCGCGATAGGAGTCGCGATCACGTGCGTCCTGACGTTCCTCCTGGGTCGGCGATTTCTGGGCGTTCGGGCGGGCCTGTGGTCGATGGTCGTGCTGGCCTCGACGCTCCTGGTGATGATGATCGGCACGGCGGCCACCTCCGACGCCATCCTGCTGCCGTGCATGGTGGCGATCATGGTGGTGTTTGCGAGAGACCTGGAGTCGGGTCTTTCCTGGGGACACGTCGCGATCATGGGACTGGCCCTGGGTCTGGGTCTGCTGGCCAAGGGACCTGTGGCGCTGTTGCCGATTCCCGTGATCGTCGTGGCCCTGTGGTTGAATCGCCGCAGAGGCGGCGTGACGCGTCCATTCCTCGGGCATCTGGGAGGCGCGATGGTCGTAGGCGTGCTGTTGTTCCTGGCGTGGGCCATCCCCGCCAACAACGCCACGGCGGGCGAGTTCCTCCGCCTGGGGATCGGGCATCACGTCCTGGCTCGAAGCGCCAGACCGCTGGAGCACCACGGCGGCAGCTTTCTGCTGAACCTGTCGTACTACGTGCCGGTCGTCATCGTGGGCTTTTTCCCGTGGAGTCTGCACCTGCCGGGGGCTGTCTCGGCGGTGCTGGGCCGACGCGTGGGGCGGGGCGGCTTCCGGGAGTTGTTCCTGGCCTGGACCCTCACGATCGTGGTCGTCATGACGCTGGTTGCGACCAAGCTGCCTCATTACATTCTGTTCATATGGCCGGCTCTGGCTCTGGCCGTGGCGGGGACTCTTGCGGCGGCCTCGCAGGGGACGCTGGCCGAGAGGGATATTCGGTGGCTTCGAGGCGGCGTGTACTTCTTCGGCCCTGTCGCCGGCGGGGCGTTGCTTGCCTTTCTGGCGGCTCCTTTTCTGCTTCGCGCGCCGGGCTCGATGATCGCTTTCTGGTCGGCGGCGGCCATACTGCTCGCCGTATCCGTGCTCGCCATCCGGCAACAACTGGAGAACCGGCCGCAGGCCAGCGCGGCGACTCTGCTGGCGGGAATGATCGTGCTATTGGTTCCCCTGACGCTCGGCGGCATGCCGGCCATTGAGAACGTGAAGATCTCCCCATCCCTGGCCAAGGTCATCAAGCAGACGACGCCGGCCGATGTTCCGGTCGCCACATTCAAGTTCGGCGAGCCCACGCTGAACTTCTACGTCGGCCGCAGGATCGAGCCGCTGGCCGGAGAGGCCGCGGTGGTCGAATGGGCCCGGCGGCCCCAGGCAGGGGTCCTGGTTCTTCCGCGGCGCGTCCTGGCCGCCATCGAAGAACGCGAGGGGCCCCTCCATCTCACGGAGATCGCTTCGCAGGAGGGTGTGAATTATTCCAAGGGCAAGCAGCTTGAGATCATCGCGGCGTGGCGAGGAGAGGGGCGAATCTGATGAATAGAGATGCAAAGGCTGTGTCCGTGGTGAATCTGTCGCGTGATTTCGTGTGGGGAATCGTGGTCGTCCTGGCGGCCGTTGCGTCGATCGTATGCTATCTGTTCTTCGACGACTCGGTGGCCGCGTGGTTCTTCGATCATCGCTCCACGTGGCATCGACTGCCCTGGATCGACGGATTCCGGCAGCTCGGGAAAGCGTTCATCGTGTTGTGGCTGATGCTGCTTTGGAGCAGTCTGACGAATCGATGGCGATCCACGCTTGTTGTTGCGGTCGCCTTGATTCTCGTCATGGCCGTCGTGGGTCCGCTCAAGGCGACGATTCACAGGAGCCGGCCGTCCAGGGCGCTTGCTGGCGCGACCGCCGTGGCGAGAGACGACCATTCGCAGCGAGTGTCATTCCCGTCCGGGGACACCGCGGTCGCCTTTGCGGCCGCAGGGGTGATTGCCGCCTCGATGTCCGGGGTCTGGGCGCTTCCGCTGCTACTGGGGGCCGCGGCCGTCGGCTTGTTGCGGGTGACCTCTCTGACGCACTACCCGTCGGATGTGTTCGCAGGGGCGGCCATCGGTCTTTCGGCTGCATGGTTGTCGCCGCGGATCGCGGCCGACGGCGTCAAACGGGCCGCGGATTCCCTGGCCGCTCTGCGGCATCTGAGACTGCCGCTCGCGGGGGTTCTGATTTTCGTCGCTCCCCTGTTTTACTGGGAGTCCGCATGGACGTTCGCCCGCGTCTGGGGGGCTCCGGCTCTCGTGCTGATGCTGATTTACAGCGGAATTCTGAGCCGCTGGAGCCGATCACTCCGATTCCCTGGGCGGCTCCACGGCGCCGCGTTTCTGGAGGAACTGGGCGACCAGCCAGCAGAGCAACGCCCAGATGAGGCCGAAGCTCCAGCCGGCCAGGACGTCTGTGGGGTAGTGGACGCCCAGGTATATCCGGCTCAGGCCCACGAGGAAGCTGACGGCCAGGGCCACGGAGATGAAATAGACCTTGTGGCGGTAGCGGGCGCTCGTCCGAGCCAGGAGCACGCCGAGCGTCAGATAGACGATCGCTGAGAGCATGGAGTGTCCGCTCGGGAAGCTCGATGTCATGACATAAGCGGCGCTCGATGCGAATTCCGGCCGCGGCCGGGCGAAGAGGTCCTTGAGCACAAGGGAAACCGCCAGACCCCCGAGCGTCGCGGCCGCCAGCAGGGCGAGCATGCGATACCGCCTTCGCATGAGCAGATAGCCGCCGCAGGCGAAGGTGACCAGGGCCAGCACGGTGACGCTGCCCAGGGCGGTGATGTCCCGCCATATGTCCTGGAACCACTTCGGTCCGATGGGATGGGTCATGTCGTCCGGCGTGCGGAGATGGCGGAGGACCCATTCGTCGTATTGTCGCGTGCCTCCCTCGAGCACCTCATCGGCCAGTTCGATCGCGAGCCAGCTCGTGACGACGATGATCGCCATCACGATCAGCATCAGCAGGTCGATGTTCGTTCGGAGCCGGGTCAACGTGTTCACAGCCCCGAAGGCCAGTCTGTATGCAGTCCGCGGCTTCACGCTCGAACGGTTCTCTCCAGCCGGTCTCGGTTTTTCGTCGAATGCCGAAGGCCCGGTGCGTTGCCCGTGTTCGGCCTCGCACCGGGCTTGGTTCATCTTATCGCAGACACCGACGGGTGTATAGAAACGTCAAGGCATGCGCCGGTTCTCTCCGGCCGTGACGACGGCCTCTTCTCTCGTGACGCCCGGCCCGGCCGGCGTAATGGGAACGTGAACCGGCCTGTACATTCCTCCCACGATCGCGCCATAGACCAGATGCAGGACGACGAAGCCCACCGCGGTCAACGCGCCGTAATTGGCGGCGAAGAAGCCTGTCGGCGTGATGAGGTTGGGCATCGCCGGGTGGAACGACGGCAACACTCCGAACACGATCCCGCCGATCACAGCGTGGATGGCTCCGCCGATTACGCCGAGCCTCCAGTTGGATTTCCGCATGCCTTCGAAGGCCCATGCGTAGATCAAGGCGATCAACCCGCTGATGATCAATCCGGCCACGAAGCCCAGTATCCAGGTTCCGGCCGACACCTGACCGGTGAACAACGATCCGATGATCATGTTGAGATTCAGCTCCGTTGCCCCCACTGCCCGCAGGAGAATGGTCAGACCCACCATCACGGCCCATCCGATCATGCCTGCCACGAATGCCAATCCGACCCTCATGATTATGCTCCTTGCTGATAATCTCTCGAATTCAGAATACTCCTGTGCCTACGTACGCTATGAGGCGGCGCGGGCTTCTGGGCAAAGGGCTCATTCCCGGCGCGGCAATCCCTGCGTGCTTTCTGCGGAAACCTCCCGATGCCCATCGGTCGCACAGACGCCCCGGTCAGATCGATTTTGTCGAGGATCGACAATCGTCGCGGTATCTGGCATCATGGCGACATGATCTATCTGTGGCTCACGTTGCTGGTCCTGCTCAACGGCTTGTGGCTGATCCTGGTCGTGTTCGGCCTGCCGGGCAATTGGCTCATGGCGCTGATGACTGCGCTGTTCGCCTGGTGGCGGTGGGACGAGGGACTCTTCTCGGGCTGGACCTTGATCGCCGTGGCGGTGTTGGCGTTGATCGGCGAGGCGATTGAGTTTCTGGCCGGGATGGTCGGGGCTAGGAAGGCCGGAGCGAGTTGGCAGGCGTCCATCGTGGGCCTGTTCGGGGCCCTGGTCGGCGCGGTCATGGGCACCGTCGTTTTCCCGGTCCCCATCGTGGGCACGATCCTCGGCACGTGCCTGGGAGCGGGGATCTGCGTCTGGGCCGTCGAGACCTCGCGGGGCGAACATCCGCAGCGTTCGATGCAGCGGGCGGTCGGGGCCGGCGTCGGCAAGTTCCTCGGCATCGTCGGAAAGCTCGCCGTGGGCGTCGTGATCTGGCTGATCATCGCGATCGCCGCCTTCTGGCCGTGAGAACGTTCTCCTATGCCTTTGCGTATCTATCTGAGAAGGAGGACGCAAGCCCGAGGGAATCGGGCGGGATGGAGAATCATGACGCTTTACGTGACGGATGATTGCAGGACCTGTTCGATGGTGCGGGACGAGCTC
>JBDKUU010000349.1:0-5058 GCA_039679525.1 Phycisphaerales bacterium
CGCGATTCGATCTCCCGCATGAGCGAGGTCCCGATCCCCCTGCCCTGATGGTCGGGATGGACGATCAGCCGCCCGATGAAGCACGTCCCCTCCCGCTCGCAGGCCCGCACCGACCCAATGAGACTCCCGTCTTCGGCGGTGGCCTTCAAGAAGACCGTGCCGGCGAACTCCTTCTCGATCTGGGCGGCAGTCTGGGTCAGCGGCGCGATCTTGTCGTCGTTGTAGATCCGGGCCTCGCTCTGATACGCCAGCTTCTGAAGGCACAGGATCGCCGCCGCATCGGCGACCGTCGCTTCCGCAATACTCCAGTTCATCTCGTACATAGGACGGCCAGCTTATCCCCCTTGTCTGGCCAGATCAACGAGAATCTGCCGGCCTGCCCCTCGCCCCTCGCGAGGCGCATGACCGCTTCTGCGACGGGGTCGGCCGAATAGGATCGGATCGCGGGGCAAAAGGAAGGGACGGACAGATCCGGAATCCACCGGCGCGCCGCTGCGCGACGGGCCGGCGGGCATTTTTCGCATTGGGCCAGCAGCATGGGCACGATGCTGCGCATCGCCTTGCACGCCGATTGAGGTCCCCCGGTTTCTTCCGGGTTCATGCTATTGGCGCAAAGCGCAAAATGTCCTTCGCACGACCGTTTCGGGCGTGCTCTCTTTGCGGCCGCTGAGATCGTGACACCATCGTGCGTCCAGAAGCCTGCACAGGGGAGGTTGACAGTCGCCTGTCCGCACAGGCTATACGGATCCCGCCAGCGCCTCTTCGCCCAGCGGAATGCGGTTCTTGTTCCGATCCAGCCACTGCTCGAACGTCTGCAGAGAGGGATTGAGGGCACGGCTCTCATTGAGGTTCCGCACGCCGCAGAAGTACTCGTTGAAATCCCGTTTGAACTGGAACATATTGCCCAGATCGTCGGCGCCCGGGAACCCCAGGCCCCGGTACACCTCGGGCGGCACGTCGTTGTAGCGAACCTCCTCGCCGAGGGCCCGGCCCATGCCGACGGCCATCTCCTGCCCGGTCAAGTGCCCGCCCGCGATGCCGACGGTCTTGCCGATGTGCTGACGGCCCCGTTTGAAGATGCCGTAGGCGCACCTGCCGATGTCTTCCGCGGCGATCCCCGGCAGTTTCTTGTCCCCCATCGGAAACGTGAGAGTCAGGACGCCTTGTGCGTCTCTCCTGGGCCCCAGGCCGAAGTAGATGAAATTGTCCCAGTAGAATGAAGTCAACAGGAACGTCGTGGGCGTTCCGCGGTCGGCGAACAGTCGATCGGCTTCGCCCTTGCCGTCGAAGTGCGGCACCTTGTACTTGCCCATGAGGGTAGGCATCCGATCGTCGTCGAGAGGCACCCACTGGCGGGTGTCTTCGAGGGTGGACCAGATCACATGTTCCAGGTTGGCGTCCTTGGCCGCCTGGGCCATGTTCATGGCCTGCGTCACTTCCCTCTCCGGCGAGAAATGCTCCCAATAATTGGTGACGCAGTACGCGCCGTAGGCTCCCTGAAACGCTCGTTCGAGGCTTCTGAGGTCATCGAGATTCGCCTCGACGACCTCCGCCCCGAGGCGAGCGAGTTCCGCGGCCTTTCCCGATCCCGGGTTTCGCGTAAGGGCCCGGACCTGGAATCGGCTCTGCGGGTCGTCGAGGATCGCCCTCGCCAATCCGCCGCCCTGGGCGCCCGTAGCCCCGACAACGATAATCGTCTTCTTCCCAGCCATATGACACTCCTCGAGGGATGGCAAAATCCCCATAGTACTCTGTCTGCCAACATCAACCACCGGCCGCCCGATGCGAGCCGGCGCAGACTCTTGATGTTCCTACGCAGACTCCACGGACGAGTTCCGCAAACCCGCTGCGACGCATGCGGCGTATGACCGTCTCTACGCCTGGGCCGACCGCGTGAGATGGCCAAGCAAAGGAAGGAACGGACAGATCCGGAATCCGTCGGCTCGCCGCCAGGCGGCGGGACGGCGGGCATTTTGCGCCTTTCGCCAGGGGCATGTGGGCGATGCTGCGCATCGTCTCGCATACCTGTCAGGAGCCCCCGGTCTCCTTGGGGTACGTGCCATTGGCGCGATGCGGCAAATGCCCCTTGCACGACCGCTTCGGCCGTGCTCTCTTCGCCGTCGGGATTGCGAGGCCATTGTGCGGTCAGATGCCCGCACGGGCGTGTCTCCGCGCCGCGGGCCCACAGCCCTCCCCGAGGGCCGTATAAGAGCGGTCATGCACCCCCTGTGCATACCTCGGCGAATCGAAGACTTGCCTTACGGCCGGGAAATCCGGTAGACTCATCCGGAAATGGAAAGGGGATCGATATGATCGCAAAGAGATTCGTAATCACGCTGGTTCTCGCGGCGACGGGCATAGGCCCCGCTCAGGAGAGCATCAACATCGTGGCGGCCGGGGCGGAAATGAAGAAACTGGCCGGGGATTTCCAGTTCACCGAAGGGCCCGCGGCGGACGCCCAGGGCAACGTCTGCTTCGTGGACATTCCCACCAACCGCATCCTCAAGTGGTCGGTCGCGGACGGCAAACTCAGCACGTTCCTGGAGAATTCCGGCGGGGCCAACGGTCTGTATTTCGACAAGGACGGCAACCTCCTGGCCTGCCAGGGCTCGGAACGGCGACTGGTGTCGATCTCGCCCAAGGGCGAGGTCACGGTGCTGGCGGACAAGTACGAAGGCAAGCGGTTCAACAGCCCGAACGACCTGTGGATCGATCCCAACGGCGGCGTGTACTTCACGGATCCTCGCTACGGCAGCCGTGACGGCATGGAGATGGAAGGCGAGCACGTCTACTTTCTGACGCCCGACCGCAAGAAGGTGATTCGCGTCGTCAGCGACATGGTCCGCCCCAACGGCGTCATCGGCACGCCGAACGGCCGCCGGCTGTACGTCGCCGATGAAGGCGGCAAAAAGACCTGGTCCTATCGCATCAAGGGCGATGGCACGCTTTCCGACAAGCAACTCTTCGCCGCCCAGGGCTCCGACGGCGTAACGATCGACGCCCGCGGCAACGTCTACCTGACGGGCAAAGGGATCACCGTCTACAGCCGGCGAGGCGAAAAGGTGGCGGAGATCGCGGTTCCCGAGAGCCCGGCGAACCTCACGTTCGGCGGCCCGGACAATCGGACCCTGTTCATCACGGCCCGCACCTCGCTGTACTCGATCCCAACAGAGGTCCGAGGCGCCCGCACGCCCATCCGCCCCGGCGACAGGCAAGGCAACCGCGAAGGCCGCCAGCGTTCGCGCGGACGATGACAGACGCACGGTACAGGACGACCCGTTCGTAGTGACGCCGTAAGGCGTTATCCTAGGGAGTTTGAAGTGTGAAGTTTCAAGTTTGAAGCAAGACAAGATGGCCGCTTGATCTTTGCCTTCACTTCACACTTGACACTTCACACTTCAAATTGATCCCGATATGCCCTTACGGCCATACTACGAACGAGTTCCGCACAAATTCGCTTCACGGGCGCGAACCTCGCACCGGCTGCAAGACACGTATTCTATGAAATGGCAGAACACACGGAACAGAGCTGGGTTGAACGGGCAACGCGGGGCGAGCCGGCGGCTGTCGCTGAGCTATATCAGCGATATTGGCGCGCCGCACGGGCTGCGGCGTACGGCGTGACCGGAAATCTGTCGCAGGCGGAAGATGCGGCGTCGGAAGCCTTCTTTACTGCGATGGAGAGCCTTGCGAGCCTGCGAAACCCGCAGCGTTTCGGGCCGTGGCTGCGGACCATCGTGATTCGCACCGCCCGGCGTTCGAGACCGCAGAAGCGAGTCTCGCCGAAGACTGCGCCCGACCGCGAGGACGCTGCTCCGGGCGAGCGTCTGGAGCAGCAGGAGCTGGCGGCTCTGATCCGCGAGGCCGTGGAAGGCCTGCCCGCGACGGCCCGCGAAGCCATCTGCCTGTACTACTACGAAGGTTACAGCGTTGCGGACGCGGCTCGATTCCTCGACGCGCCCGTCGGCACGTTGAAGCGACGCCTCCACGACGGACGCCGGCGACTTCAGGCCGCGGCCGAACGTATCCTCGAAGGGAGCAAGCCCATGGATGCCGAACACGAGCAACTTGTTCAAGAACTCCAGAAAGCGGCAGCCGAGGGACTGGATTCGGAGGCATTCTACCAGGTCATGCGAAAGGCCCTGAGCCTGCGACCCGTGCCGCGAGAACTATTCAAGGAACTCAGGGCCCGCCATCTGGAGGCGATCCGAAAACGGGGCCGGGAGCCCTTGCTGTCCCCCGAACAAGAACAACAGATCCGCGAATCGCTTCAGCAGATCTGCGAACTCTCCGAGCGGGCTCGCGACCCGAACCATCCGGTGGGAGCGACCGCTAACACGATCCGGGCGGCCTTGCCCGAATTCAAGCCGTGGCAGGTGGACGTCTCACAGATCGATCTGGCCGAAGTGGTCCGGGGCCTCTACGATAACAAATCCGAAGCGAGGCTGGCCATGTTCCCGCCGGGCTTCACCGAGGAGCCGCGAGCGGCTTACATTTCTCCCAAGAGAGCGATGCTGATCAAAGACGACGATGGGTCGGTCGTCACATTGGGCGAGCTTCTGCGGAAGAAGGCCACGCAGGAGGCCTTCAGAGAACAGGCAGCGGCGGGCGGCTGCATGAGCGACGTCCTGTGCCTGCTGTGGAAACAGGCGGAGCCTCTTGAATTACGAACGATCGAGGACCTGCTCCGGCGTCTGGTCTCGCAGGTGGTCTCCGGTGCGCCGGTACAATTCCGCCCCTATGAAGAACCCAAGTATCGAGCGGCCCTGCGAATGCAGCTCGGCGACAATCCCATCCCGGCGGCGGTCGGAGGCGTGCTCAATCGCTGGTCGATCCTGCATGAAGGGGTCGGAGTCGCGTCGGTCGGCATCTACCTCGAACCCTGGGCCTCCGTCCGCAGCGGTCAGGCGATCGAGTTGACGGCGGGTACGCCGCTACCCTTTCTGAAGCGGCCCAATTCCACGTCTCCTTGAGAACGTGAGATCGGCATGTAGGGTGGGCTCTCAGCCCACGCGTCAATACATATCGATGGTCCAACGCGTGGGCTAAGAGCCCACC
>JBDKUU010000350.1:0-5477 GCA_039679525.1 Phycisphaerales bacterium
ATAGGGGAACTTGTGGAAATAGCCCAGGATCAGGATCTCGCGGAGCTTGGCCGGCATCCGGGAGATCACGCGTTTGACGGAGGCCGCGGTCTCATCGCGGATCAGGTCGTCGTAGGGCATGTGCCCATCGTGGTCCAGCGTGTTCAGGACGTCGTCGATGGAGTGCTCCTCGCTGCTGAACAGGCTCCCCAGGTTGGTGGAGTCGATTCGCTGAGTCCGACGTAGAGCGTCCTTGGCTTTGTTGGCCGCGATCGTGAACAGCCAGGGCCGCAACGGCTTGGACAAGTCGAACGAGTCCCGGCTGACGTACAGTTGCATGAACGTCTCCTGAAAGACGTCGTCGATCATATCGGACTGGTTCAGAAACCTCCGCAGGAACGCGTACAGGCTGTCCTTGTACTGCTTCACGAGTTCCTGAAAGGCGTCTTCCTCGCCCGCCGCATAACGCTTGAGAAGCTCCATTTCACTCATTGTTCACTCCTTCCTGAAAGCCAAATCGTGAGCGTCATGCTAACAGACGGGAGAAATCCGCAAATCAGGGCGTCCGCTGTTTGTATTATCCAGATGGACGCTGATTTCTCTATCGGGGAATCCCCTATGCCGGCGACTTCGCCTGTCGAGGACCCACGCATTGGAGGCGTCCAACATCCGGGGGCCGCCCTCGCTGTTCTACACATCTCCTCGCTCGCCTCGGTTTGCCCGCTCCTCGAATGTCGGCTTGCACGGCAGGGGTTGCGTTTTTCGCTGTGGAGGCTTCCAGCAGAAGCCCGCTGCCAAGAGGCTTGCACGCGATTCAGCGAATCCGCAGCTCCAGCATCGCCCGCGAACGTCCGCTCCGATTTCGGCCGGACCTGAGGACGGGCCCTCCTGGCGAAGCCTTCCTGCTGGAAGCCCGAAAAGCGAAAAACGCACCTTTCGAATCAGTCAGGACACGCCCACGGCGACGAAACTACACGAGCGCAGGCATCCTTCGATGCCTTCCTATCGGGTCAGTGCGCGGGCGTGAGCGGCCGCTCGGAGTTCCGCAGGCTCTGGCGACGGCGGTCCCAACTGCGGACATGCACCCGCCGTGAACATGCGAAGCGTCTTGACGCTACATTGGGTGGGCCCTTATGTTAGGCGCCCGGCGTATCCGACTTTCCTATTATGGACCAGACTGATTTCCGGAGGACTGCCATCCAGGCAGGTGGGGCATGACGGATCGTTCTCAGAAACGCGATAGATCACCGGCAGACGCAGCCCAGACCCAATCGGTCACACTGCCCGTCGAAGGCATGCACTGCGCTTCGTGCGTCCTTCGCATCGAGCGTAGTCTGTCCGTTTTGAACGGGGTCGTCCGGGCTTCCGTCAACCTCGCCACGGAAAAGGCCACTGTCGATTACCTCCCCGACGCAATCACCCCGCAGGATGTGCGGCGAGCCATTGAGAGCCTGGGCTACAAAGTCCCGCAACCCGCGGCGTCGACTGCCGAGGGGGTCGAGGATCGGGAGAAGACGTCTCGCAAAGCCGCGGCTCGACGGCTCCTCATCAAGACCGTGGTCAGCGCATTGCTGTCGATTCCTATTCTGCTCGGGAGCTTCCACGGATTGCTGCCCTGGCACGTGCCCGCGGCGATCCTGTGGCTCCTGGCGACGCCCGTCCAGTTCTGGGCGGGCTGGCAGTTCTACCGAGGCGCGTTCTCCGCCGCCAGGCACAGAACCACGGATATGAACACGCTGATCGCGGTCGGCAGTTCCGCGGCGTACTTCTACAGCGTGGCCTTGATCCTGTTCCCCGGCTTCTTCCAGGGCACCGCCGGCGCCGCGTCCATGCTCTATTTCGATACGTCGTCCGTGATCGTCACCCTGATTCTCTTCGGCAGACTGCTGGAAGCCAAAGCGCGAGGGCGCGCGTCGGACGCCATCCGCCGGCTGATGGGCCTCCAAGCCAAGACCGCTCGGGTCGTGCGCCGGGGTATAGAAGCGGACATCCCCGTGGAGAACGTGGAAATCGGCGACATCATCGTCGTCCGGCCCGGCGAGAAAATCCCCGTGGACGGAGTCGTGGTCGACGGCCGCTCCGCGGTGGATGAGTCCATGCTCTCCGGCGAGCCGATTCCCGTGACCAAGCAGGCGGACGACATGGTCATCGGCGCCACGATCAACAAGACCGGCAGCTTTCGCTTTCGCGCCACCCGCGTGGGCAAGGACACCACGCTCGCCCACATCATCAAGCTGGTCGAGCAGGCCCAGGGCTCCAAAGCCCCCATCCAGCGACTGGCGGACATCGTCGCGGGCTATTTCGTGCCCGCCGTGATCGCGATCGCGGTGCTCACATTTGTCGTATGGTATTTCTTCGGGCCTCAGCCTGCATTCAACAACGCGCTGCTCAGCGCGGTGGCGGTATTGATCATCGCGTGCCCTTGTGCGCTGGGTCTGGCCACGCCGACCGCCATCATGGTCGGGACAGGTAAAGGAGCCGAGAACGGCGTCCTCGTCAAGAGCGGGGCCGCACTCGAACAGGCGGAGAAGCTGAACGTCGTGGTCCTGGACAAGACCGGCACGCTCACCGAGGGCCGCCCGGTCGTGACCGAGATTATCCCCATCGAGCCGTGGTCGCCGGACGAGCTGATCCGAGTGGCGGCCGGCGTCGAGCGGACCTCCGAGCATCCCTTGGGCGAGGCGATCGTCAGGGGCGCAGAGGAGCGAGGAATTCAGACCAACTCTGCGACTGACTTTCGGGCCGTGCCGGGCTACGGCGTGGAGGCTATGGTGGGCGGCCGCGCCGTGCGAGTCGGCAAGGCATCCTTCCTCTCCGACTCCATGGGGGCGGACATCAATCAGCTTCATGCGAGAGCCGAGAGTCTACAGGCGGAGGGCAAAACGGCGGTATACGTCGGCGTCGATGACCGGCCGGCGGGCCTGATCGTCATCGCAGACACGACCAAGCCGCACTCCCGCGAAGCGGTCGAGTCCCTGCACCGGCTCGGCCTGGAGGTGGTCATGCTGACGGGCGACAACCGCCGGACGGCGATGGCTATCGCGAAGGAGGTCGGCATCGACCGCGTGCTGCCCGAAGTCCATCCCGACCAGAAAGCCGCGGAGGTCAAGAAGCTCCAGGATGACGGCAAAGTGGTCGCCATGGTGGGCGACGGCATCAACGATGCCCCGGCCCTGGCGCAGGCGGACATCGGCATCGCCATCGGAACCGGCACGGACGTGGCCATGGAGACCGCGGACGTCACCTTGATGCGAGGCGATCTGCGGGCCGTGGCGACCGCCATCTCCCTGAGCAAAGCCACCATGCGAACGATTCGGCAGAACCTTTTCTGGGCATTTTTCTACAACACCATCCTGATCCCGGCGGCTGCCGGGGCTCTCTATCCGATCCTGGGGATAAAACTCGACCCGATGTGGGCCGCGGCCGCGATGGCGCTCAGTTCCGTATCGGTGGTCGGCAATTCGCTTCGGCTCAAGACCTTTCGCCCGACCACGTAGAAACGCATTTTTCCTTCGCCCCCAAGCCAAAGACTTAGCACGCGATCTCGCCTGTCGTGCTATCATGTCGCCATGAATGAAAGGAGCCGCGTCCGATGAAGGCGATGGTGCTCACCAGGGTGGGTCCGATTGAAGAGCAGCCTCTCGAGATGAAGGAACTGCCGATCCCTGAGCCGCAGACGGGCGAGATCCGGATTCGCGTGCTTGCCTGCGGCGTCTGTCACACCGAATTGGACGAGATCGAAGGCCGGCTCGAATGCCGATTGCCGGTGATCCCGGGTCACCAGATCGTCGGCCGGGTGGACGCCCTCGGACCCGGCGCAACCCATTTCAGCGTCGGCCGGCGCGTCGGCGTCGCCTGGATCTACTCTTCGTGCGGGGTCTGCCCCCACTGCCAGGCTGGGAACGAGAACCTCTGCGAGCAGTTCCGCGGGACCGGCTGCGACGCCGATGGCGGCTACGCCGAATACATGGTCGTCCCCCAGGATTCCGCCTATCCGATACCCGAGCCGTTCACCGACATGCAGGCTGCTCCCTTGCTCTGCGCCGGTGTCGTCGGGTACCGAGCGCTGCGATTGACGAATCTCCGCGACGGCCAGACGCTCGGCTTCTTCGGGTTCGGCGCGTCGGCCCACATCGTCCTCCAGGCGGCCCGGTACAAGTTCCCACACGCGAAGCTGTTCGTCTTCACCAGGGCCGGCCAGACGGAGCACCAGAAGTTGGCGAAAGACCTCGGCGCAGACTGGGCCGGCGCCACCGGCGAAACGCCGCCCTCGTTGCTCAACGCCGCAATCGACACCACCCCGGCCTGGACGCCGATCGTCGAAGCCCTGCGCGTCCTCGCGCCGGGCGGACGGCTCGTCATCAACGCAATCCGCAAAGAATCGCGGGATCAGGACGCCCTGCTGCGATTGGACTACGCGACCCATCTGTGGCGGGAGAAAGAGATCAAGACGGTTGCGAATGTCACTCGGCGGGACGCCCGCGAGTTCCTGCCCCTAGCCGCCCAGGCCGCGATACGACCTCAAGTGCAGGAGTTCCCCCTGGAACAAGCCAATGAGGCCCTGCTGCTGGTCAAGCAGGGCAAGACCCAGGGCGCCGCGGTCCTCCGGATCTCGCCGGAGGCGTCATGAATTGCGGAGAATCCAGTCGGCCGCTTCTTTGATGCCCGACGTAACGACCTCGTCGGCAGATAGCTCTCCCACATGCGTCTCCCCGTGCCCCGTTCGGACGTAGACGCCGCGTGCGCCGACTGACCGGGCGAACTCGACGTCATGGGGATGATCGCCGACAGTGAAGGACCGTTTCAGATCCACACGATAGTCCTTCGCGGCCTTTTCGAGAAAATAGGGCCGCGGCTTGATGCAGGAGCATCCTTGCTCCCGATCGTGCGGACAAACGTACGCCGCGGTGATCGTCACGCCGTGCTCCGCGAGACAAGAGGCGACCCACGCGTTCACCCTGTCGACGTGATCGATCGTGATGATGCCGCGAGCCACCCACGGCTGATTTGTCACGATGAACAGCAGAAAACGCTCCTGCAGACGCTTCAGAGCATCGAACGTGTCAGGATAGAACACCACATCGGCGGGCTCCGCCAGCATCCCGCGATCCTCAACAATCGTCCCGTCCCGGTCGAGGAATACCGCCGGACGCAGGGAGTCCGCGTGCGATGTCGAATCACGTTTCTTCATGGATTCACTCCGCCGTCACGGTCGCCGAGGTTGTGGATACGGATGCCGCCGCCCGGCCGGACATGAAACGCCGGATGCCCCAGGCCAGCGCGATCGCGAGGAATAGATAAATCAGCGACGTCGCGCTGATGCACGCGCTCATCCCGAATCGCTCCGAGGCATGGGCGATCGTCATGGTCGCGCCCGCGGCGCCCAGCCAACTGATGGAGTTGATGACGCCCACTGCCGTCGCGCGGCGTTCGGGCGGCACGACGTCGTGCACCGACGCCCAGATGTTCGAATCGTAGAGGCCTTTGAACAGCCCAAA
>JBDKUU010000351.1:0-10110 GCA_039679525.1 Phycisphaerales bacterium
GGCGATCCTGATCGCTCTCATGGAGTTCTTCGCTAATTCGCAGACCCTCACGAGTTTCGCAGGCGGCTTCTTGCATCAGCGGGGCTTCGGCGGCTGGAGCCTCCTTCCTTACCTGGCGGTCTTTGTCCTCGGCTTCCTCCTGGCCGCCGGCAAGGAGACGACAAGGGCGATCGAGAGCCACCGCATCGTCGCGGCCCTCGTCGCGTTGATCACGTTCGGCCTGGGCTACTATCTGATCAAGTTGCGAGGCCTGCCGGAAAGCAGTGTAGGATTCGCCCTCATCCGCGGGGTCCTCTGCTGGTCGTGCCTGGTCGCGATCTGCGGCTTCGGCGCCCGCCACCTGCGGTCCAGCAACCGATTCCTGAAATACGCGAACGAAGCCGTGTTGCCCTTCTACATCCTGCATCAGACGGTGATCCTCGCGATCGGCTACCACGTGATCCGCCTCGGCGCCCCCCTGTGGCTCGAGTACGCGATCATCGTCGTGACGTCCTTCGCGACCACGATGGCCCTCTACGAGCTGCTCATCAAACGTGTGAACATCCTGCGATTCCTCTTCGGCATGAAAATGCGCCGCCACGTGCTGCTTGTGCCCGCCATGCGGCCGACACCTGCCGGTTAGCCATCGCTCTGCCGATGGAGTCGTGCAAAGAGAGCATTTTGCACGTGAGCACCTCGGAGAGATGGGGGTATGCTTATTGACCGGCGAACCGGCGTCGTCGCCGGGGACATGATCACGGGCCCGGTGCCGGGCGATCCGTTCATTGGAGGGATCTTCCATGCAGGTCATGACTTGTCGGCATACCTCGACGTTCACTGCGAGAACCGTCGGCCTGGTTCTTCTCGTGTTGGCCGCATCCTTGGGCTGCAAGAGGGATGAACCGCCGCAATCGCAGGTCGGGCCCGTGACCGCATATCCGGAATCGAATCGTGCGTTGCGGATTCTCTACGCGGGCCGGCCGGGCTCGGACCGCGAGAAGGATTTCGTGGCCTTCCTTCAATGGAACTTCGACACCGTCCGGACCGGCGACCTCCGGACATTCACAGAAGCGGACGCGCAGGATTTCGACGTGACGCTCCTGGATTGGGACAAGAATGACCCTGACATCAGTGCGCCGACGGTCTCCGAGGGCTTCTCTCGCCCCGTCATAACGCTCGGCGTGCCGGGAGGTCTGATCGCTAAACAGTGGCGTCTCAAAACAGGTTACTTGTGAAGCTGCATGGAGAATGCGGCTCATGCTGAGCTGCTCGACCACGAGGTATACCGTACGCCGCTGACGGTCCAGCCGGAATTCGAAGATCGGGATACACCCGCCAGTTACCGGAGGAGCCACATCGGGCCCGCTAAGCTGCCGGACGAATTCAGAGTCTGGCGGGTCCAGGAAACACAAGAAGGAAGCGTCATCGCCAGTTCATACGGTTTCCGGGATTCGCCCGATGCGGAGATTCTCGCAGTTGGTTTCAACAACGGCAAGCACTACGGCGCCGTCGGCATCGGCAGACACGGCAACTTCCTGCAGTGGGGCTACGGTGATCCGCCGTCGAAGATGACCGAGGCCGGGCGGAGACTCTTCCTGAATTGCATTCACTACATTCACCGCTTCGACGGCAAGGGACCTCTGGTCCGCACAATCGCTCAGCCCCGTGTGTGCGCCATTGCGGCGGCTCCTACGGTTGAACGTATATGGCAGAAAATCCAGAAAGAGAATGACAAAAAAGTCACGCTGGCTGTCCCGGACGATGTCATCAGGCAGTTCTTGGGGGACCCCAACGGTCTGACGCAGTACTATAGGGACAACATCGAATTCATCTATTATCGCGATTGGCAATTTCGAGTCGACAGAGAGCTTCAGTCGCTGGGATTCGACTCAAACCGCACGACAGCCACGCTGGAACGACTGATCTCACTCCTAAAGGACGAGAAGAACACAGGGACCGCGAGGAGCTTGCTGTCGCGGTACACGATCCAGTCTTTCCAAGAACCAGAGCAATGGCACTCGTGGTTCGAGCAGAACAAGGAACGAATCTACTTCACCGATGTCGGCGGATACAAGTTCCTGGTTGTGCCGCGAGGTTATCTTGACATCCCGTGATGCGACTTGAGCGTCCCTGCGACGGCGCCGATGTGCTGGGGCGTGGAGCCGCAGCAGCCGCCGAGGATGTGGACGCCGGCGTCGAGGATCTTACGGCAGGCCGCCGCGAATTCCTCCGGCGTGACTTTGTAGACCGCCTGGCCGTCCACCAGTTCCGGCTTGCCGGCGTTGGGCTCGGCGAAGACCTGGACTTTGCCTTTGGCTGCCTTGGCGGCCGCCACGTAGGCCTTGGCCAGCTCCACGTACTCGTCGAGTGTGGCGGTGCCGCAGTTGAAGCCGACGACGTCTACGCCGAGCGCGATCATGCGAGAGACCGCCGTCGCGACGTCCACGCCCATCATCGTGCGGAATCCCGCGCCGCCCTTGTCGAACGACATCGACGCGAAAAGCGGCAGACCGCCGCCCGCGGACTTGGCCGCTTCGATCGCGACCTCAAGCTCGTCGATCGCCGTCATGGTCTCGATGATCAGGCCGTCCACGCCGCCCTCGCGCAGGCCCTTGACCTGCTCGACGAAGGCATCGCGGACCTGATCGCGTTTGAGCATGCCGAGCGGCTCGAGGAAATCGCCGGTCGGGCCGATGTCGCCGAGGACGTAGCGACCCTGGCCCGCGGCCTTGCGGGCGACTTGGGCCCCCGCCTTGTTGATCTCGAACGCCTTATCGGAATAGCCGTGCCGGCCCAGGGCGTAGCGGTTGGCTCCGAACGTGTTCGTCAGGACCGCGTCGCTGCCGGCGTCGAGGTAGGCCTTGTGCACATCCATCACCAGGTCCGGCCGCTCCACGCTCAGCCAGTCGTTGCAGTGGCCGGGCTCGACGCCCCGGGCGAAGAGCTGCGTCCCCATCGCCCCATCCAGCACGAACACGCCCTTCTGAATTCTCGTTCGGAGATTTCGCTCTGCCATTTTCTGCCCCTGTCTTTCGATCAACAATCGCCGCTCCATCGCAGCGACCGTGCGGTTCATCATCTCAAATCTGAGATCTCAAATCTCAAATTGCCTCACTGCAGGAGCCACTGTCCTGCGTCATAGCGATAGATGTTGTCGTACTTGTCCAGATCCGGCTGCGGCCTGAACAGCTTCTCCCGCTGCACGGCGTTGAACTCCGTGGGCCTCTGGCCGCTGAGCTTGATCTCCATGGAGTCCTTGCGGCCATCGGGGGCCGTGGTGACGATCCGCATCTGAGTCGGCACGTAAAACCCCTCGGTCACCGGCTCATACTTGCCCAATTGCGCCACCGCAACGACCTTGCCCCTGCGGTCGAAGTACTCGATCTTGTATACGCGATAGTCGCACGCATAGACGAAGACGCGTTTGAGCGTCCGTCCGGCCTCGTCCCGGAGAGTGAGAATATCGAAAGGCCCTTTATTGGACAACGTCCAGGAGCCGCGGTCGTCTCCGGCGTTCGGTTCTGTCAGGATGCCGAAGGCTTCGAGCACCACCTGCGGGCTCATGCCGACCACCTGCCCCTCGAAACCCCGTACTTCGTTCCATTCGCCCAGGTAGTAGCTGCTGGCCTCCTCAGGCGGCGATATAGCCAGCCAGAATTGTTCCCGGTTCGAGCCCATGACCACGACGCCGAGCTTCGTGCTGACGCTGCCCTGGACGAAGATCTCCGCCGGCGGATTGAACCGCACCTCCAGGAGCAGGTTGTACTTCTGGGTCGTTCGCTTGCCCGGCACATGATACGCCAGCATGGCCTCGCCCTTGGACCGCATCGGCACCGCGGTCGAAGCATTGGCGGCCAGGGCCTGGAGGGCCTCCTCGACCGTCGCCTTGCCGGGGCAGACCTTCAGACGTTCCCCCTCCGTCCGGCAGCCGGCGATCAACATCAAAAGCAGAAGAAAGACGCAAATCCGAAATTCGAAATCCGAAATTCGAAACACACCCAAAGCACGAAGCCCGAATGACCGAAACGCTGTCGCCGGTCGGCGGGTCCGTTTTGGATTTTGAGCTTTGGTCACTTGTGCTTGTTTCGAATTTCGGATTTCGAATTTCGAATTTTCCATCATAGGTCCGCCTGGAGGATTTGTCCGACCTGCGAGGTGAGCTGCTCGATCTGGTCCTCGTTGAGATGCGGATTGACCACTTCGACGAGGTCCTTGTCGCCCGGCATCTTGAGTCGCCAGATCTCGCGTCCGCCGTCGTTCTTGGTGGAATCGTATTTGAGCCGGCGTTTCCGCATGAGCACCAGGGCCAGCACGAACCGGAAACTCACCTTCTCCGGCTCCGTCTCGTTGGCCAGCCGCTCGAAGAACGCCATCAGCATGTCGTCGCTGATGAACAGTTCCTTCTTCTCGTTCGGGGCGGCGAGCTTGGTCTTCCAGAAACAGTACACCGGGGGCTTTTCCCGCTCCCAGTACTCGCCGCAAAAATCCCGTCGCTGCAGCCCCTGCTCGGCTTCCACAAGCGCCCCGTAGTATTCTTCGCCCGGCTCAATCTTTCGTCCGCTGCCGCAACACTGGCCCAGCGGTTTATTGATTTCCCAGTCAGCCATACGCTCCTGTCTTCACTGACACATCTGCGAGCTATCCGTGCATCCGCGCAGTCCGCGCGTTCGCATCAAGCCCACAAGGATACCAGAGAAAGCCGACCTCTGGCAAGGCGATACGGCATAATCCTTCCCAAGCTTATGGATTTGCCCGTCCCGGCGAGGGGGCGGCCGCCCGCCAGTTGCCGGGGTCGTTGCCGTAGGCATGCGGATCGGTCCGGGCGAGCGACTTGCCCTGGCCGTCCGCTTCGAGAGGCCATGGGTCCACGCCCGCTGCGAAATCCAACGGATGCGAGCCATCGCTGTAAGAGACTCGATCCACTCGAATCCACTCGATCTTGCCCTCGGCGTCGACCTCGAAGGGCCGGCTCAATTGGACCTTCTCGCCGCCATTGGTCAGTCTTCCGATGCCCCAGGCGAGAACCTGCACATCCGCAGGCACCGTGTATCTGCTCGTAAAGAAGCTCAGGTCCTTGGCCAAGACCAGATACTGGCCCGGCGTCAAGATCACAGATGGCTCGCTGGGGAACAGCATCTCGATCGCCGGGTCCTGGGGATCGTCCGTGAATCGCCAGGGGGCGGCTTTGTCCGCATCGTACAGAGCGACCGATTCACTGCCGATATTGAGCAGCTCCACATACTCGGCCTCTGAGATTTGAGATTTCAAATCTGAGATCTCAGAAAGAGGATGGTACATGATCTCCGTGATCACGATCGGTCCCATGATCGGTGCAGCATTTGCCTTTCCCGGCGTGGGCTCCGTCAGAGCCACGAAGTCCGATGCTCCCGTGCTCTTTTGCACCCGGCCCCAAGAGATTCCCTTCTCGCAGGCGTCGAACTTCACCTTGTCGCCGTAGCCGCCCAGGATCTGTGTAGGATGGGCTTTAGCCCATGCGGTCAGCACATCGGATCGATCCGAATGCAGATACACAGTCTCGCCCTCTTTACTGAGGCCAAAAGGAGCCGTGCATCCGGGGTCGGCGGCATTGCCAAAATGCAGATCCTGGGTAAAGACAAGATACCCGCCCGCGGCGATGCTCGTTCCCTCTGCGATCCTGTACTTGGTCAGATCGTTGCCGTCGTCGCTGAGGAACCAGCCGCCGACATCGATCGATTGATCTGTCGAATTGTACAGTTCGATCCAGTCGCAGTCTCCGGCCGCAGGGTTGGCCATGACTTCATTGATCACGACCGAGCCGGGCTCGGGCACGAGGCCCGCATCGTCCGTGCCGGGAGAGCCGCCCGCATAGGCGCTGGCTCGCCAGGAGTTCTTATTGGCCGGATTTGACGCAGCGGGATCACGCCGGGTCAAAGAGAATCCAAGTCCATCTGTCAGATCGAACCAATCGTCTTCGTACTCGAAGCTCTCGATGACAGAACCGGCGGCATCGAGAAGTTCGATCTTTTCGCCGGCATTGTCCAGACTGCCGGAGTACTGGCCGACGATGGGCAGTCCGTTGCCATAAACCGCCTCGAAGGCGGCGAGGTTCTTGACCACCAGGCAATAGCCTCCCGGAACCAATTCGAAGCTGGGGAAGGTGAAGTCGATTCCCTTGGCGAAATGCACGAGATTGAGATTGATCGATTCAGATCCGACATTGGTCAGCTCGATGAACTCCGCCTCTGAGATTTGAGATTTCAGATCTGAGATCTCAGAGGGATGATACATCATCTCGCTGATCCGCAGGTTCTCGATCACGGGGCCCACAGAGAACACCGCCTCATTCAGTGCGCTCCAGACGCCGTTGCTGAGAGAACGTACCTTGATCTGCGTGCTCTGTGAAAGAGTGATCGGCCCTGTATATCGAATCGCGCTCGGCGAGACTCCCGTGGGCGACTCGCCCGCAGGGTTCTTGGCCGAGACCAACTCGACGGAGATCAGGAAGTCCGAACTGGTGGAGGACTGGTTCATCGCGTGGACCGCCAGGACGTTCTGACCCTGACGCAGCTTGTCCAGATGGGCCGTGACGTCGAACGGCTCGAACGCGGCCGCGGAGTCGTCCGGGTTCTGCGTGAAGGCAGCCGAGTTCCACGTGGGGTTGCCCGTGAAGTTCTTTCTGGCGATCTCCGCCCCGTTGAGATAGATCACGAAGCCGTCGTCGTAGCGGACGTTCAAGGTCAGACTCGTCAGACCGGTCAGATCGGCCGCCGCGACGTCGAAGGGAATCCGCAGGTAGCAGCTCGCGTTGCGGGCGTACATCTGGCTCTGTACGTCCGTTCGGAAGATCGTTTCGTAGCCGGTGCTGCGTTCGAAACCGACGCCGCCGACGCCGCCGAGCCAGGCGGAATCATCGAATTCCGCGCCGCCCTTCCACGCGTCGCCGACCGGGCCCGTCGGCACAAGGACTCGCTTGGCGGCGTTCTCCGGGACCAGGACCACCTCATCCCCCGCCTGCACGACCGATCCCGGGATTCGAGGGTCGCTGCCGTCCAGGGTGTACCAGATCGTGCCGCCAACCATGGAGACGGCGTCGGAAGGGGTCACATGGCCGCCGTGCTGATAAGCGCCGTTGACGTAGAACACAGGGGCGTCGACTCGGGGATACAGGCCGCGGTTGCGAAACTGGTTGAGTACGATTCCCGTGCGGACGGGAAAGAACCGATCAACCAGATAGCCGTTGACCTCAGCCCACCAGTCCGCCTTCGTGTAGGGCTTGTTTGCCCGAGCAGGCCGCTGGTCGCCCCAGCGGGCCGATTCGGCGATAATCGCCTGGTCGATCTGGTTCGCCCGGGACATGCACAAGGCGATGGCCTTCTCCGCCGTCATCACGCCGGAATTGAAGAAGTGCTTATGCACGTGGTCGGCGAACCGCATGCAGTACTCCGGATGGGCCATCAACTTCTGATGGAGCCACTGCGGATTGAATTGCGAGCGGGTCTGACCGGCTGTCGTGGGGCCCGTGCGATCGTCGTAGACGTCTCGATAGGCCCCCAGCGAATGCTCGTTGTCGTACGCGAAGAAGATCCAGCCCTGGCGGGACTCGACCGTGCGGTTGCGGACCGCGAAGAAATTGTTAGCCGACGTGCCGCCCAGTCCGATGGGAGCATCGTCGTTGCCGGTGTAGAAGATCCCGATCATGTAGTCGATCAGATTGCCGACGTCCACGCGGACTGGGAGCGCAGGATCATCCGTCCCGTCGGGCCTCTTGCCCTGCACAGCGTAATACTGTTCATCGGTGGCGAACCCCTCCTGGCAGAGAGACCACAAGAGGTTCCACTCGTCGATGGTTCCGTCCGTGCAGCCGCCCGGCGTGACCACGTCGTAATCGTCCGCGTCGCCGCCGAAGTAGGTGGCCGCATACGAGGCCTCCGACCGCTCCTGGGTTTCGTAGAGTCCCCAGTACTGGCCATTCAGGTAGAGATGATAGTATCGGGTCCGCGTGTAGGGCCGGCCGGTCTCCCGCTGCAGGTCGCGACAGAACTCCTCCCGAACGAACGTGTTCTTCTCGCCCGGGTTGAAGGATTCCAGACTCCAAGCGTAGTTCTGCGACGTGCGAAGATCGATGTTCTCGAACTTGTCGGCGCCCTCGGAGCCGAACAACGGGTACCGAAGCGCCGGGGCCCCGTATTCGCTGCGAAAGAACAGGCGAAAGGAGTGCTTGGCATTGTCGCCGCCCCGGCTGAAGCCGCCTCGGATGCGAATGCCCGCGTTGATCTGGAACCCTCCCTCGCCATTGGGATCGAGAAGCTCGACCGACACCGGCCGTTCCCAACTGCGTCCCTCGTTCCGCGCGTTCACGTAGATGCCCTTGGCGCCGTCGAACAGATTAGTCATTTCTGTCACGAGCGACAGCGATGGGATCGACAGCAACGCATCGTCCATGAGGTCTTTGTACCGGGGATCGTTGACCACGTCGGGGTCCATGCCGTAATCGATTGTCTGGCCGTTCACGTAGCCGGACGGCCAGCCTGTACCGGGGCGAAGGCCCTGGGGAGACTGCGTGATGACGTCGGCCACGAACAGATACGTGCTCGTCGCGATGGGCGAGGCGCCCCAGTTCGCCTTGATCGCGATTGCCCTGAGGCACGTTGTCCCGTCGACAACGATGGGGCTGCTGTAAACGGCGGCCGTCGTCCCGGGCCGCATCGTCGAGGCGGAGTACGGCTCGCTGCCGTCCGTCGTGTAATAGATGGTCGCCCCTGGAGTGGCGCAGGAAACCGTCACCAGGATTTGCTCGTTGTAGAAGCCTCGTTCCGGGCTCAACCGCGGCTGGTCAACGAACCCCTGATAAATGCTGAAGTTCAACACGCCGGGACTGGGAATCGTCAGCGGCGTCCACGTGTCGCTCCCATCCGGAAAACGCCCGTACGAAATGTCCGACGTCTGCGTGCCGAAGGTGACGCTGTCGACAAGAGTTGTCCCATCCCGATCGTAGAGGGCGACGGTCTCCCCTTCGGAGCTGAGCTTGAAGGACGCGTGCAGACCCGGGGCGGCATCGGCATCCGCCCAGACGATCAGGTACCCCTGCGCCGGGATTGTCGTCAGGGCCGCGTTGGCGGCCGGGAATTGCCACTTGGTGGGCACGGCCGGATCGTCCGTGAGGTACATTCCCGCCACGTTGATCGACGCGTCTCCTCGATTGTACAGCTCGATCCAGTCGTCAAACTGTCCCTGGGGGTCGGCAAGGAACCGACTGTTGGACGCCAGGACCTCGTTGATTACGACCGAGCCTTTGCCCGTAGCGAGACCCGCCTCGGCGTGGGCCGCCAGAATCGCCGCCACAACACAGACCGCAACCACGAAAAGGCCCCTGACCCTGAGAAATGCGTTCACGTGTTCCTCCTGTCTGTCTGATCTGACTGCCGCAGCGGTCTTCCCTCCGCCATCGAGGACCCGAAAAGGTCCCTTTCCGGAAACGCCCTGCCATGATTCTAACAGAATCCGCCCGGATTCGTCAAACTGATGTCGCGGGGGCGGACGTCATCGAGCCGCAGACTCGTCGGCGCCGCCGGGCGACGCATCGAACCGCAGCCAGGCCCGCATGCCGTTGACCGTAGCCGGGCCGATGCCCTTGACCTGGGCCAGATCGTCGGCGTTGCGGAAGACCGGCTCATGCCCGTCCCCATCTTGAAGTCGCTCCCGGAGGGTGATTATTGCACGTGCGCGGGCCAGCCCGATGCCCGGGAGCCGGGCCAGACTCTCCAGGGAGGCCTCGTTGGGATTGATCTGTCCACCGGGACGCAGTTCAGGAGACCCGGCGTCTCTATGGACAGTCCCGGCCGCGAACGCCAGGGCCAGAATCAGGCCCGCGAAGGAGGCCACCAGAAAGCCAAGGGATTGAGCGCCCTCCAACCCGGGATTGTGCCCCGTCGCTCGCTCTTCCATACCGTGCACCTGTCACAAACGCTTGGACTATCGTTTGAGCACAGACAAATGCAGCTTCTTGAGGACTTCCAACGACTCTTTCGCTTCCAGATCCTGGTTCATCAGGCCGCTATGGCCGATCGCGCCGCCGTCGCCATCGGCCAGACTGCCATAGTTGACGGCCTCGACGAATGGCTTGCTCAGCGCGATCCTGTAGAACCGCTC
>JBDKUU010000352.1:0-4847 GCA_039679525.1 Phycisphaerales bacterium
GCCGCGGTCCACCGCCAGGGTGTACTGCGTCAAATCGTTGGTGCCGATGCTGAAGAAGTCGGCGTCGCGGGCCAGCGTCGAAGCGGTCAGGGCCGCCGACGGCGTCTCGACCATGATGCCCACCTCCAGCTTGCGATTGTACGGGATTCCCTCCTCGTCCAGGTCCTCCATCACGTCGTGCAGGATCATCTTGGCCTGCATCAGCTCCTGGATGTTCGTGATCAGCGGGAACATGATCTTGATCTGTCCGAGGACGGAGGCCCGCAGAATGGCGCGAAGCTGCGTCTTGAACATCGAGAGATTCTGCAGGCAGAACCGGATGGACCGCAGACCCAGGAACGGATTGGGCTCCGCCACCAGCCGGCGGCTCTGGGTGTATTTGTCGGCGCCGAGGTCGAACGTGCGGATGATGACGGGCTTGTCCTTGAAGACCCGCATCACCTCGGCGTACGCCTCGTATTGTTCCTGCTCGACGGGCTCCGTCGGCCGGTTGAGATAGAGGAATTCCGTGCGATACAGGCCGATGCCCTCGCCACCCTTTTGCAGGACGACCTCGGCTTCGTCGGGAAACTCGATGTTGCCCAGGAGCCGCACCCGCACGCCGTCGCGTGTGATCGCGGGCTTCTCGCGAAGGCCGTCGAGCTTGTGCTCCATCGCGACGAATTCACGCGAGTAGGCCTCGTACTGCCGAACCGTTTCCTCGTCCGGGTTCACGATCACGATGCCGCGATTGCCGTCGATGATGACGTTGTCGCCGCCGTTCACCACCTCCGTCAGGTCTTCCAACGCCACGACCGCCGGGATGCCCAGCGACCGGGCGACGATGGCCGTGTGGCTGGTCCGGCCCCCCGCGTCGGTGGCCATTCCGCGAACGTAGTCGCGGTTGAAGCCGGCCGTCTGCGTCGGGCTCAATTCCCGGGCGACGACGATGACCTCTTCCCTCAGGTGCAGGATGTCCTCGCGTTTGGTTCCGAGCAACTGGCGAAGCAGACGCCGCTCCATGTCGTAGATGTCCGCGGCCCGCTCGCTGATGTAGGCGTCCTTGACGCTGGTGAAATGCGAAGCGATCTCCCGCAAAACGGTCGAGACGGCATACTCCGCCGTCACGGCCTGGGCCTGGATCAGATCGGTTATCTTTCGCCGCAGGCTGCGGTCCCGCATGAACCGCATGTGCACGGCGAAGATGTCGCGGATGCGTCCCCCGCCGCTGGACTGGCCCTGTCCGGTCTCGAGCTTCGTCAATTCCTCGATGGCGTCGCGAAAGGCGTTGCGTGCGCGCTGGATCTCCACTGCCTTTTGCGAGGAGTCGATCTCCCGCCGGGGAATGCGGTAATCCTCGGAGTCGATGATCAGCGACTTGCCGATCGACACTCCCGGCGAGACAGCTATGCCCTTCTTTATCTCCATGACCGGATCTACTGGAAGCTTGCGTTCTTTTGCCACAGAGGACACAGAGGGCACAGAGAAGAGATCAACTTGGGAACTGAAGAAGGAAACAAGCAGAAGGCAGGGACTGGATGCCTTCCTCCCCCCTTTCCTTCTCTGTGATCTCTGTGTCCTCTGTGGCTTTCTCTTTGCAGGCTCCGGGGTTCATTTTTGTTTAGCCTATGGCGGCGGCTCTCCGAATAGACGAATCTCGACCAGCTCTCGCAGGGCCTCGATGGCCTTGTCGGCGTCGGGCCCCTCCGCACGGACGGTCAGCCGGGTCCCGCACGTGGCCGCCAGCATGCTCATCTGCATGATGCTCTTGCCGTCGGCGGTCGTCTGCCCGTTGTTGACGGAGACTTCGCAGTCGAACCGGCTGGCCACGTCCACGAACTGCATCGCCGGGCGCATGTGGAGACCGTCGGCGTTTTTGATCTCCATGGTCGTCTCAGACACCGGTTTTTCCAAGACCACGTCTCCCGTCAGCAGCCCGGGGCCATCCGCCCTGCGCTGGACTCATGTTTCGGTTCACCAGGAAGGATTCTCATCCGCCTCTTTGAGCAGATCCTGAAGCTCCGACGCATTTCGACACTGCCTCAGGAACTTGCGGAACCGCTCCTTCTGGAGATGGCGGAAGATGTTCTCCATGGCCTGCAGGTGCTTGTCGGGGTTGTCCACCGGGCTGATCAGCAGGATCACCGAATAGACGGGCTGCTCATCCAGCGAGGCGAAGTCGATGCCGGCGGCGCTGTGCCCGACCGTGGCCGTCACCTTCTTGACCGCCGTGTGCTTGACGTGAGGCACCGCCACGCCTTTGCCCATGCCGGTGCTGGCCTCATTCTCGCGCTTGATCACGGCCTTGGTCACGTCCTTGGCCGAATCGGCCGGGATCGCACCCGCGCTGACCAGGGCCCCCACCAGTTCGGTGATCGCCCCGTCGCGATCCTTCGCCTGCAGTTGAGGGATCGTCGCCTCAAAACACATGAACTCTTCAAACTTCATTCTTTGCGTCCAGTCTTAACCGTAACCGCAACCATCCACTGAAACGAATTACCACGCCGCCCCCGCGAGAACCCCCAGCCGCGCTCCCGTGGCGCCGCGACCGGCGCCACGTGAGACGGTTCGGAGCCCTTCACGGGCGAACCGGCTTGACAAAACCATCCCCCTCGCTCATATGCTTGTCGTCACGCTCTTTCGTCTTCTTCTTTCGGAGCTGCTGCTCCAGCTTGTGGACCGCCCCATCGATGCACGTATAGGCATCGCTCCCCATTTCCGTCGCCACAAACAGATTCCCGTGTTCCCCCTTGGCAATCACCTCCACATTGATCTTGTCGGCTCCGTGAGTGCTGTCAACGACCACATCCACCTGGCTGACCCCGTCGTAATACCGCGGGAGCTTCGATGTCTTCTCCTCTGCATGGGCTTTGATGGAATCGGTAATGGTAACGTGCTTGCCCGAGATAGTGAAATGCAATTCCTGTCTCCTTAAACAACGTTCACGATTCTCTCACGGTTGCAAAATCGCCCGTCGCCGCCTTCGCCGTCCTGCCGGACGCCCGCTGTCGGCTTGAACCCCTCCGCGCCGACAACAAACCGCATCGCCTCCCCGGCTGTCTGTCCGGAGGGATCGTAGCCTCCATGGGGATCGCAATGATCCGGCCGGTGAAAGGCATCGGTCAAATAGACGCCGTCACGGTCAGAATCGTCGGCGGCAGTACCACCGGGCCGAGTATGAAAATAGCACTTGGAACGTCTAGTGATCGTCATCGAACAACAACAGCCTTATGCCGCCAGCCAACCAGGACCAGAATTCGGCCAGGCACGCAGCGAAATCGTGTTCCAACCGACGCCGATAGCCTAATTTCCGGTCTCTTCGCAGTCAACAGAAATATCCTCCCGCGGCAGATGGGCGCCGAGCAGGTGAACAAGCCCCCCGGGCAGCGACGCGAGCACCCAGACGAACCGCTGGCAGAACGCCAGCGCCAGGGCCTGCTCGGCCGGCACTCCCGCCAGGAAGCCGAACATCTCGACCATCCCGGCCTCGAAGACCCCCAGTCCCGCGATGCTCACCGGCACCGCCGCCACAACCCACATGACCGGAAACACCACGAGGTAGTACCGCAGGCCCGCCTCCATCCCCAGGTTCCGCCCGAGCAGCCAGAAGGCCAGGATCACGGTGACCTGAGAAAAGACGGTCAGCAACACCACCAGCGAGAGCGTCCCGGGCTTCGAGCAGTAGACGACGACCACCTGCTTTGTCTCGCCGAGCAACTCCAGCCCTTTCCGCCAAGCCTTCGCCGCTATCGCCCAAAGCTTTGCCCGACCGGCCGGATGGATCAGCAGAACCGCCAAAACCGCCACGCCAGCCGCAAGGCCCCATAATATCGCCTGTTCCCAGGACGACAGCCCACCTTTTGGGTTCGTTTGCCGTGGGGCGTCGCCGCGGGTCAGTCGCCCCCGCACGAACATCCCGTAGGTGGCGACCGCCATCAGGAGCAGGACGATCAGCCCGATCACCCGGTCGGCGAACACGCTCAGCACGCCGGCGAGCTTCTTGTCCGTGTGTTTGGTCACATACCAGGCCTTCAGCAGGTCGCCGCCGACCGCCCCGGGCATCACGTTGTTGTAAAAAAGCCCGAGAAAATACAGCCGAATGGCCGCGGAAAGGGGGATGTGGATCGACTGTATTCGCAGCAGCAGCCACCACCGAAGACCGATCACCACCTGTGCGACCACGAAGACCGCCAGGCTGAACGCGAACCAGCCGGGACTGATCCTGCGAAAGACCGCCGCCAGCTCCCGCCAGTCCTGGTCGCGAAAGACCCATATTATCGCCGCCGTGGCTACGACAATCCTGGCGATCCACGACCAATGTCCCTTCTTTCCAACCTTCCGAGCATCCGGCAACGGCCTGTCTCCCAAAAATCCCTTGTCATAGTAAATCATAGCGGGTAAAGGCGGTTCTGACAAGGAAACGCAAAGCATTGACTATCGACTATTTATGAATTACTATCCGCAATTCGCGAACGGAGTTCGCCGCGTGGTGCGACCGTTCGTGGCGTTTGGCTCGCCCAAATCGTAAATCGTCAATAGTAAACCGTAAATGCGACGGGGTATCGTTTGGAATCGAAGCAGATCGAAGAAGGTTTGGAGTTCACGCCCAAGTTCAACGCCGACGGCCTGATCCCGGCGATCGCCCAGGACGCCGGAACCGGCCAGATCCTGATGGTCGCCTGGATGAATCGCGAGGCCCTGGACCTCACGATCGCCACCGGCCGAGCCACCTATTACAGCCGCTCCCGCAAAAAGCTCTGGAAGAAGGGCGAGGAGAGCGGCCACGTCCAGAAGCTGGTCGAGCTCAGCATCGACTGCGACCAGGACGCCGTGGTGCTGCGCGTGCGCATGCCGGAGCTCGGCCCGGG
>JBDKUU010000353.1:0-4094 GCA_039679525.1 Phycisphaerales bacterium
GGGGAACGAGCGGGCGCAGCCTGCGGCTGCCGGATCTCGCGGAGACAGGCAGCCGCACGGCGGACCGCCAGGCCATTGACTCTCTGCTTCCCTGTGGTACAATTCCCGCCGATGCGGCAATGGATATGACACACGGGTTGGCTGGAAATGACTGTGCAAAATCAAGTTGTTGACGCCAGGTGCACCGCCTGCGGGAGCACCGCCGGCGTGGAATTGATCCGGCTCAAGGACGGGGCCTATCGGCAATGCTCCGTCTGCGGACTGATCTTCACGTCGGCCATGCCTGAGGATTTGAAGCAGTTCAACGAGGACGTTTTCACCGGTAGACTGGAGTACTATGCCGCAAAGATCCATACCCAGGACCGCCACTACCGCAAGAAGCTGCGACAGTTCGGTCGATACCGGCGCACCGGGAATCTGCTCGAGATCGGGTGCAACGCCGGCGCGGCCCTGGATGTCGCGAGGCGAATGGGGTGGAATGTCAAGGGCGTTGAGTTGTGCGCGTCGGCCGGTTCGTTCGCGCGCGAGCGGCTGGGCTTGGACGTCTTCACCGGCACAGTGGAAGCTGCGGCCTTTCCGGATGATTCCTTCGATGTCGTCTTTACGAACGCCGTGCTCGAGCATCTGTGCGACCCTCTCTCCGTATTGCGGGAATGTCGGCGGATTCTGCGTCCCGGCGGAGTCTTCTACGCCAACACCGTGAACTGGGATAGTCTCACCCGGCGATTGCTGGGACCTCATTGGGAGTATCTGGAACCCAGGGGACATGTCCATCTGTATACGCCCCGGAACGTGCGTTCGTTGTGCGATCGGGCAGATCTCAAGCATGTCAGGACATGGTCCACGGGCGTCCGGGTGCATCCCCGATCCGCGAACGGTTTCGATGGGCCGTGGTGCTGGCGTTTGTTCAAGGGCCCCCTTATGTTCGTGGCTCGATGGACGAACACCGGCGATCACATCGAGTTTCTCGCGATGAAGCCGGCGGGAGAGCCGAGGACTGCGTGACGGGCGGGACGGCGCGTGATGGAAGGAGCCCGCATCCCGGGCAACAGTGCAGCGAGCCATGCGGGCGTTTGCGTGCCGATGGGTGTTTTTTTCGAGGTTATTTCGCAATATGGGACACAGACCGATGCGTTCAAAAGAGAATTTCCTGGTGTTCGGGTCTCCCGCGATGGAAGATGCGGAGATCGCCGAAGTGGTCGCGTCAATGCGGAGCGGTTGGCTGGGGACGGGTCCGAAGGTCAAGCGATTTGAGAACGATTTCGCCGGGTACAAGGAAACCAAATACGTTGCCGCCGTGAACTCCTGCACGGCGGCCCTGCATCTGAGCATGTTGTCGGCGAGGTTGCGTCCCGGGGATGAGGTCATCACCACTCCGCTGACGTTCAGCGCGACCGTCAACGCGATTATTCACGCGGGGGCCGTGCCTGTGTTGGCCGACGTGGATCCCCGGAGCATGAACATCGATCCCCTGCAGATCAAGGCAAGGATCACCGGTCGAACGCGGGCGGTTCTTCCGGTGCATTTTGCCGGTCGTTGTTGCGACATGGACGCCATCTGCACGATCGCGGATGACTACAACCTCGACGTCATCGAGGACTGCGCTCACGCGATCGAAAGCGAATTCCACGGGCGCAAGGCCGGAACGATCGGCCGCTTCGGCTGTTTCTCGTTCTATGTGACGAAGAACATCGTGACCGGCGAAGGCGGCATGGTGATCGCAAGAGACGAAGCGGACATCGAACGAATCCGAATCCTCGCCCTGCACGGCATGAGCAAACACGCGTGGACGCGATTCAGCGATGAAGGGTACAAGCATTATCACGTCGTTGAATGCGGCTACAAGTACAATATGATGGACCTGCAGGCCGCGATCGGCATCCATCAGTTGGAGAGAATCGAACGGTACTGGCAACGGAGGCAGCAGATCTGGCAACGCTACAACGAGGCGTTTGCGGATCTTCCGATCGGCCTGCCCGCGGCCGCAGAGGAGGGCACGCGTCACGCGTATCATCTCTACACCATCCTGATCGATGAGCAGCGGTGCGGCGTCTCTCGCGACGCGTTTCTCGACGCCATGACGGCACGCCATATCGGCGTGGGAGTCCACTACTTGAGCATCCCGGAGCATCCCTACTATCAGAAGACCTATTCCTGGAAGCCGCAGGACTATCCTCACGCGATGCGCATCGGTCGCCAGACGGTCAGCCTGCCGTTGTCGGCCAAGTTGACGGACGGGGACGTAGAGGACGTCATCGAGGCGGTGAAACAGATTCTTCAGCGGTGATCGTCTTCGACGCGGAGGTCTACGCGCCGTCACGTGGCGTTGCGGCTTCGGTGAGACGCGAATAGATGTCCTCGAGCCTCGTGACCTGCACGGGAGCGTTGTATTCGGCCTCGATGTGTTTTCTCCCGGCCGCTCCCATGCGTTCCCAGGTTTCCGGCCGGCTGACCGCACGCTCCAATTGCCCGGCCAGGGCGGGAACGTCCTTTTCCGGGGCCAGGTAGCCTGTGACTCCATCCAGCACGACCTCCGGAATGTCACAGTGGGCAAAGCCCACAATGGGCATCCCGGCCGCGGAAAGCTCGATGGCGGTGACCGGACAGCCGCCTTCGGCGTCCCCGTTAGAGGCGATCACGGACGGGGTCATGAAGATGTGAGAACTCTCCGTGATGCGTATGTACTCGTGATAGGGCTGGAGTCCGTACCAGGTGATCCGATCCGCAATCTTCAGTTCCTGAGCCGCTTCCTTCAGACCCGCGATTACGTCCTGTTTGTGGGCCGATTCGCCCCAGGTCATGATGGACAATGCGACGCGGGGGTGTTTGCGGGCGACCTCCGCGAACGCCCTGAGTCCGTAGATCATGCCTTTCTTTTCGATGGCTCGCCCGGCCATGAGGCACCGCACCGTCTTGTCCTGGGCGAGCTTGCGCGGCACGTATCGGATCTTCTCCAGATTGACGCCCAGATGATGCACCAGGATCTTCTCCGGAGCGCAGCCCTGGTCGATCATCTTCTGCCTCATTGCGTTTCCTTCGACCAGGAAACAGTCGGCCTGCCGATAGAGCTCCTGATATCGGTCCCGCCATTCCGCGGCGGCGCCGTACCTCCAGATGTCCGCGCCGTATGTCGACACAATGTGCGGCAGCCCAAACCGTTTGGCGAGCCGGACGTCCTCGCACCCGTGCTGCGCCATGTGCGAATGCAGCACGGCGGCAGGGTGTTGTGTCAACGCGTCGATGTATGCCGGGTAATGAGCGGCGCCACACGCGCGTGCCAGCTTCTGATAGATGCGCTGCCAGCGGCCGGCAAAGGCCTCAACGACGATTCCGTCCAGGTGGGCGATGGGAAAGTAGTCGCGGTTCTCCGCTTTCTTGGTCAGGATCAGAGGCCGATACCGAGTCAGCGTGGCGATCTGCGTATAGATCCAGTTTTCGCTCATCGGAAGATATCGGATGACGGAGTGAGCAACGATGGGTTTGTCGTGCATCGGGCGCCTCGCCTGACTCGCTAGGGTTTCAACGTCTTGACGGGTTTCGCCGGTATCCCGGCCACCATCGTGTGTTCCGCCACGTCGGTGTTCACCAAGGAACCGGCTGCGACGAGCGAGCCCCTCCCGATCGTCGTTCCATGGAGAATCGTGACGCCGGTCCCGATATAGACGTCGTCCCCGATGGTCACGGGGGCTTTCGCGGGGGGATACTTCTCCTTGAGAAGCCCGTCGCCCACGTTCAAGTGAGTGATGATGGAGCACCTCGGAGAAATGGCGACGCGGCTGCCGATCGTGATGCTCTCCGTCAGGTCGAGCAGCGAATCCGCGCCGATATGGGTGCGGGACCCGATTCGCAGTCCTGCAAAATCCTCGAATCGTCCCATCACGATCAGGGGCCCGTTGACGCGGGTTCCTTCGTCGATCGAGGCGCGGAACGCCCTGAGGATGCGCAGCCGCAACTCATGGTGGCAGTGAAACAGAGCGTGGACCGCCGCACGGCGTCCCATCGCCTTGAGATAAGCTATGTAGATGGACCACAGCAGTGTACGCATAGGGCGCTTTATGGTTGACCGAGTCTTTTTCGTGTCGACTGCCGCATAC
>JBDKUU010000354.1:0-2662 GCA_039679525.1 Phycisphaerales bacterium
ACGACTATCTGCAGGAAGTGCTGTTTGGAAAATGACTTACGGTGCGATTGCCCTGCCAAGGAAGCTGCCAGGCGAGATTCTGGATTTATCGCAGTCGTCAACCCGGGGCGTTGTACGATGCGTTCGCCTTTACCGACAGCCGATCGCGAGCCGGTCCGGACGAATTCCTGAAAGATTTTCAAGGCACGATCTGCGGCGACTGCTACAGCGGGTATGTGAACATCGAGAAGCTGACCGACGGGCGGATCGTCTTTTCGGCCTGCAATGCCCACGCGCGGCGTTACGTGTTCAATGCGCGTCAGCAGCATCCCGAGTTGAGCAGCCAGATTCTGGCCATCTATCGGGCGCTTTACGATATCGAAGAGCGGGGCAGCCGTTTGGATCCGACGGCGCGTCTGTTGCTGCGCCGGCGGGAGAGCGTTCCGTTGATGAAGGATCTGGAAGCGCTTTTGCAGGGACCGTCAGCCCAAGGGCTGTTGCCCAAGAGCAAACTTGCCACGGCGCTGGCCTACATCCGCAACAACTGGGAATCCCTCAAGCGATTCCTCAGCGACGGCCGTTTGCCGATCGACAACAACGACGCGGAACGCGACCTCAGACGAATCGCTGTCGGAAGAAAGAATTGGTTGTTCGTGGGAAGCCGGGACGGCGGCGAGCGTACGGCCGTGATCCTCACGGTGGTCGCCAGCGCTCATCGGCACGACCTCGACGTCTGGGCCTACCTCCGCGACATTCTCCAGCGTCTGGCCGAAGGCGAGGACAATCTGGAAGTCCTGCTGCCGGACGTCTGGAAGGCAAGTCATCCGGAGCACGTCCGCACGTTCCGCGAAGAAGAAAGAAAGTACCGTGCCGACCAGCGGCACGATCGGGCAGCCCAGCGACGACTGCAAGCAGTCAACTCCTGAAGTCGGCCCAAGCCGGCATCGATCCCTTGCTGACGGGCCCAGTCCCTCAACGCTGTCGAAGAGCACGTCGAATTAACCGGCCGTCCTCGCCTGCCTTCTCATCTTCGACGAGTCTTCCTGGGGGCTGGTTGAAGGCCCCACGTCCGGATTCAGCCCCCTGTCAGCGTCCTTGCCCCGCGCCCGCCGCGTTGAATCCGCCGCAGACGACACGCGTCGGGCGTTCCCGACGACACCTAACCGGCCGGGGTCAAACCAACCTGCACGCCGCCCGCTGCGGAGTCGGCGAGTCAACGGTCAAATAGCGCGCTTACGGTTAATCCAGACTTCGCGTGGTAGGGCCAGCGGTCGCGGCGGTTGCCGAACGAAGCGCTCGGGATGGGCAGCGTAGGCCGCGGTGAGCACCGCTTGCCGCGCAGCCAGCACCGTGTCGGCTTGCCCATAGTGGACCGTGGCGGGGGTCAGCAGGCCAAGGCCCCAGTGGTGATGCTCGTGGTTCTGCCAATGGAAGAACTTGCCGCAGAAGTTCAGTCCGTGTTCGATGCTGTCGAAGCGGTCGGGGAACTCCGGCCGGTACTTCAGCATCTTGAACTGGCTCTCCGAGAACGGGTTGTCGTCGGAGACGTGGGGCCGGCTGTGGGACTTGGTGATCCCCAGCGTAGCCAGGAGTTGGGCCACGGTCTGCGAACGCATCGACGGCCCGCGATCGCTGTGGATCGTCAGTTGGTCGCGAACGACTCCCTGCTTGACCACCGTCTCGCGGATCAATCGCTCGGCTAGGTGTTCGCTTTCGCGACTGGCGAGCATCCAGCCGACCACGTAGCGGCTGAAGATGTCGAGGATCACGTACAGGTGGAAGTAGGTCCACTTCGCGGGCCCTAACAGCTTGGTGATATCCCATGACCAGACCTGATTCGGCGCGGTGGCTACTAGTTGCGGCTTACGGTAGGTCGGGTGCCGCAGTTGGTCTCGCCGCTCGCGGACCTCCTGCTGGTCGTCCAGGATGCGGTACATCGTGCGGATCGAGCAGAGGTATTGCCCCTGGTCCAAAAGGGCCGCGTAAACCTCGGCCGGGGCCTTGTCGGCGAAGGGCTCGCTGTGGAGCACGCCCAGGACTTTTTGCCGCTCCTGATCGTCGAGCGCTCGGGGTGGCCGCACCCGCAAGGGGGTACCCGGTGGCGTGGCTGGGGGCGCCGAGGGCTTCGGCTGACGACGCCGGTAGAGTGTCGCCCGCGGCAAGCCCAGGCTGCGACAGGCCGCTGCCGTGCCCACCACAGGAGAAAGTTCCTCGATGGCCTTCATGGCTCGCTCCCGTTGCTCACGGCCGGCAGGGGAATCCCCAAGATCTCCGAGAGTTTTTTTTGAACCTCGATGATCGTCTCGGCCTGACGGAGCTTGGCCGCCAGCCGCTGGGTTTCGCGCTTGAGCCGCTGATTCTCGGCGACCAAGGGGGCATCGGGGTTGGGCTTCGGCCCGCGACGCTTGGGAGCCAGCCCCGCCAAGGTCCCTGCGTCGCGTTGTTGCCGCCAGGTGGTCAAGTGCGACGAGTACAGCCCCTCACGACGCAAAAGCGCGCCGAGCTGACCAGCCTCGATCGAGCGGTCGGCCTCGCGAAGGATGCGAAGCTTGTACTCGGCGGTGAAGCGGCGACGCACGGGCTTCTCCGACACGGCCGGGTCCGGGATCGCCGTTCCGTTGCCACCGGCAGGGCCCCCGGGGGCCGCGGCGGCCGGGGTGGTGGGGGGGACACCACTCAGGCG
>JBDKUU010000355.1:0-15101 GCA_039679525.1 Phycisphaerales bacterium
CGGCAGTCGGACTCGGGTTGGCTCGGCGTCTGGTCCGTCGCGACCTCGAAAGAGTCCGACGATCCACTGGCGGCCGCGAGAGCTCGCTGCGAGAAGGCGATCGATCGCGGCTTTGATGCCCTTTCGCAGGAGCATTTTCACTGGTGGCGGTCTTATTGGGATCGGGCGTCGGTTTCCGTGCCCAACGCGGTGATCGAGCGACAGTGGTATCTGGAGACTTACAAGTTCGGCTCGGCCGCCCGGCCGGATACACCGCCGATCACGCTCCAGGGCCCCTGGACCGCGGACGACATGAAGATCCCGCCGTGGAAGGGCGACTACCATCACGACCTCAACACGGAACTGTGCTATTGGCCCGCCTACAGCGGCAACCGGCTGGACGGCGCCGCCGGCTACGTGCGGTGGCTCTGGGACACGCGTGAGAACGCCAGGGCGTGGACGAAGCGGTTCTTCGATCTGCCGGGCTTGAACGTGCCGATGACGGCCGATTTAGAGCAGAATCAGATCGGCGGCTGGCACCAGTACACGCATTCGGCGACGACCGCCGCGTGGCTCGCTCATCACTTTTGGCTCCAGTGGCGGTATGGCATGGACCCGAAGTTCCTCCGCGAGCGGACCTATCCGTGGTTCAAAGACGTTGCGACGTTTCTGGAGGCCGTGACGGAGAAGGGCCCCGACGGCAAGCGGACGTTGCCCTTGAGCGCGTCGCCCGAGATCAACGACAACCGGCTCGACGCGTGGTTCCCGTCGATCACCAACTACGACCTGGCCCTGATCCGATGGACGTTCGAACGGACGGCAGAACTGGCCGATCTGCTGGGTGAGAGGTCGGAAGCGGATCGCTGGCGAACCGTTCTGGCCGAGATGCCGGACTTTGCCCTCGATCCGGACAGTCACAAGCTGCTCGTCGCCGGGGACTACCCGCTCCAGGCTTCGCACAGGCATTTCTCCCACCTGATGGCCATTCATCCGCTGGGCATGATCCGTTGGGAAAACGGCGAGCGTGACCAGGCGATCATCAAGGCGTCGCTGGCCGACCTCGACAGGCTCGGCACGAGACAATGGTGTGGGTACAGCTTCTCGTGGCTGGCGAATCTCGCGGCTCGGGCCCGGGATGGCGGGAGGGCCGAGCGTGCCCTGGAGGTCCTCTCGCGGGCATTCTGCCTTCGCAACGGCTTCCACTGCAACGGCGACCAGACCGACAAAGGGTATTCGGATTTTCGCTATCGACCTTTCACCCTGGAGGGCAACTTCGCCGCGGCGGCCGGCGTGCAGGAGATGCTCCTGCAAAGCTACAGCGGAACGATTCGCGTCTTCCCGGCGATCCCGGCCACCTGGCGCGACGCATCGTTCAAGGGCCTGCGCGCCGAGGGGGCGTTCGTCGTGTCCGCCGAACGCAAGAACGGTCGCGTCCAATCGGTCGAGATCGCAGCGGAAGCCGGAGGGCTCCTGCGCCTTGAGGACCCGTTTGGAGATCGTGGCTATGCCGTGACCGGCGTCGATGCCAACCAGGTGCGGACACAAGGCGTGGACCTGCTCATCGACCTTCAGCGAGGACAGACAATAACGTTCGTAGTGACGCCGTGAGGCGTTATCTTCTCTTCAGTGTGCAGCGAGCATCGGGTCAACCGAAGATATGCTCTTGCGGGCACACTACAAGCGGAGACGCTCTGTCCTTGTGTGTGGCTATTTCTCCATCAGCCATGCCTCTGTGAATCGCACGTGCTTGATGGTCTTGCCGGCCTTGGCGTGATAGCTGTACACCACGTGGAGACTGTCGTCGGCGGCCTGGATGATCGAGGGGTACGCGCCCGTCGGGGCTCCTTCTTCGGAGTCGCTGTGCTCCAGGTGACGCGTGTGAGACCACGTCTTGCCTTCATCTGTCGAGAGTGAGACCGCGAGGCTGTGCCGGCCTTTCTCCGTATCGTTGCAGGCCAGGACCCAGTGGCCGTTGCGGAGCGTTACGATGTCGGCCCCGGAACCCGGGTTGGGAATCTTGGAGTCTCTGACCGGGCTCCAGGTCAGGCCTCTGTCTGTCGATGTGCTGACGTGCAGTCGCTGTGGCGGGGGGCCGTTGTCCCGCATGTAGGCGACGAGCGCGCCGTCGGCCTTCTTCGCGATGCTCGGCTGGATATTCCCGGGGGCGACCAGGGGCTCGCTGAATTGCCACGTCAGGCCGCCGTCGTCGGTGATGGCCATCATCGAGAAACTGAATCCGTCGGAGTACAGCGGCACGATCAGCCGGCCGCCATCCAGCACGATGGCTTTGTTCTTTGTCTGCCATCCCATCCGGCTGAAGTAGGGATAGCCGAGTTCGGCCGGCGACTCCTCGCCGGAGGGCTTGCGAAGCGTCCCTTTGCGGACCATGTCCTGTCCGCGGGCCTTGGAGAGCAACGGGGCGCCGTAGACTCGCCACAGGCCGACGTTGGCCGCCGCCTGGAGCGGCTGCGACGCACGGGTCTCCTGGATGTACTTCGCGTATTCCTCGATCTGCCGCTCGATGGACTTCACGAATCGGTCGTTCGGCTGAATGCCCCGCTCGGCGGAGTCGCCCGGCTTGACGTGCAGCACGTCCTGCCACGTCCATTTCGGCGTCCCGGCCTGGTCGGCGTAATCCTCGCTGAGCCTGTACTTCAGCAGCGACGTCTCCCACTGGTTTGCGATCACGGTGTACCACATGAGCCACAGGCGTTTCTGTGAATCCAGGAACAAAATCGGATTGATGTCGGGAAAGCCGGGAACGTCGGCCATGACGAAGGGCTCGCTCCAGGCGGTCCGCCCGGCCTTTCGCCTGGCGCCCAGGATCGCGACATCGTCGGCCCATCGCTCGCCCGAGCCCTGGAACCATGCGGCCAGGAGATCGCCGTTGGGCAGTTCGACGATCGTCGAGCCGTGGACGTGCTGCTGCACCCTGGGGAATATCTCGACGGACTCACAGGCCGCCCCGGGGAACGTATCGCTTGCACAGGCGGTGAACGTGAAACAGCAGGTGAGTATGACCAGGCCCGCAAGTTGCGGCGGAATCAGGTCGAGCGTCATTCGTTGCATCTGTGGTCTCCTTGGAATATCGAGCACAAAGCACTCCATATCATATGTCCCGGGGGCGGTCAATTGTCCCACGGCGAAGCCTCGAATGTCCCTCCCTTCGGCGGGTATTCTCGCAGCGGATGCTCCATTTCGCGTAATCGCTCACAATTAGGCATTTTCCCTAGTTGGCGCGTTGTACGCGAGGCACTATATGGAGGGACGCAGATGAGAATTGGGCCGTCGGGCATTTCGCGATGTGCTGATCGGGTGAGTATCGCGAGACTACCCATACGTTCGAGTCATACATTAATGTCGTGCAACCCATTTGGTCACGGAGGGCAGACGCATGGAAACAGTCATGGAAAAACGAGTGTTCTCGCAGCAGGAGTGGAGCGAATTGAGGCGGGATCTCTCGTTGCCCCCTCGACAGGCGGATGTGGTCGAGCAACTTCTTCAGGGCCATTCGGATAAGCAGATCGCTCGCGAGCTCAGCATGTCCGTGCCCACGGTGCGGACTCACCTGTGCCGGCTGTTCTCCCGGTTCGGCGTGGAGGATCGCTGCGAGCTGATCGTGCATATCTACGGCTGCTTCCGGGAGAAGTGTCACGCCTGCAGTTGTCCTCGCATGCAGTGACGAAGGACGCGACGCAGGCGACTGCGTCGATCCCGCCGGCCCGGGTACGTCCCACGGCCGGCGGACGGGGGGCTATTGGGGGAGTGTCGCGACGGATCTTGCCGGCATTCCGAGGCTGGCCGCCCATCGAGCGTCTGGAATTCTGCGTCCGCCCGCGAGGAGCAACCCGCCGGGAACAGATCGTCGGATGCGGATTCAGCCGGCCCGGCTTCAGCCGGAACCAAGAGCGTTTATCGCTTTGGGGATACCGGCGGGGCGAAGGGGCAACCCCCGGCGGGTCCGGGATCTCTGCACGGGCGCCCCACGACGAATCCGCGTCGAAATCCGCGGTCCCCGCGGAAGGTCTCAGAGTCTACAGTCGAATTCGTCACCCAGTGGGCGGCCGTACACTCTGAGTGGATGCATGTCCTCAACAGTGCCCCATGTTGGCGGAGGCGGGAGTTCTTACTGTTTGGAGTTCCACGTTCACGCGGGTCCAACAGTCCGAGCGGCCATTGCGTCCGGCGACTCCTGGAGACGAGCCGGCTGTGCCGGAGGACTCTTCAACCCGCCTAAAGGCGGAACTCCCAACAGGCTCCGCCATCGCCGCGTTCCATCACGCGACTTCGGACAGCACTCCTCGGCGTTCACAAACGGACGTGCACCCCTCTGGGGGGTCGCGACGGTCTTCGTCTGGCGTTCCGCCTGCGGCGCGGGTAGAATGGGCTCCGTACGCCTGCGTGTGAGAGGCGTGTTGTGTCTGTAGGGAACAACTGCGGAGCGCAAATGGAAAGAACCGAGCACAACCCTCTGCCGCGAGTCCTGCTGGCGGACGACCAGCTCAGCATGCTCAAGGCCCTTCGGCTCCTGCTCAAGGGCGAGGGCTACGAGATCGAGGCCGTCGCCTCGGCCGCCGCGATCGTGGAGGCCATCGGCCGGCAGGATTTCGACGTCGTCCTGATGGACCTCAACTATGTGCGCGGCAGCACCTCCGGCCAAGAGGGCCTGGACCTGCTCTCGAAGATCCAGCAGGTCGACAGCACGCTACCGGTTGTGGTCATGACCGCCTGGGGGACCGTAGAGCTTGCGGTCGAGGCGATGCGGCGGGGGGCCCGCGACTTCCTGACAAAGCCCTGGAAGAACGAGCGGCTCCTGGCCATCCTGCGGACGCAGGTGGAGCTGGGCCGGGCCCTTCGCAGGGGCCGGCGTCTGGAACAGGAGAACCTTCTGCTGCGAAGCGAGGACCGGCCGTTCTTCATCGCCCAGTCGCGGGCCATGCAGCCGGTGCTCGACACGATCGCCCGCGTGGGCCCGTCGGGGGCCAACGTTCTGATCACGGGGGAGAACGGCGCCGGCAAGGGGATCGTCGCCCAGGCCCTGCACGGGGCCTCGACCAGGAAGGACAAGCCCCTGGTGAGCGTCAACACCGCGAGCATTCCGGCGACGCTTTTCGAGAGCGAGCTGTTCGGCCATGTGGCGGGGGCCTTCACCGACGCTCGGTCGGACCGGATCGGGCGGTTCAAACTCGCCGACGGCGGGACGCTGTTCCTCGACGAGATCGCCAGCATCCCGGCGAACCTGCAATCGAAGCTGCTCCGCGTCCTGGAGAGCGGGGAGTTCGAGCCGGTGGGCTCGTCGAAGACGCATCGCGTGGACGTCCGCATCCTCTCGGCGACAAACGCCAACCTCACCGAGGAGATCGCCGCTTCTCGCTTTCGGCAGGACCTGCTCTACCGGCTCAAGACGGTCGAGATCCGCATCCCGCCCCTGCGCGAACGCAAGGAGGACATTCCGCTGCTGGCCACGCACTTCCTGCAGAGGTACGTGGGCCGGTACCGCAAGAGTCTGACAGGCTTCGACGCCGCGTCGCTCCAGGTGCTCATGGCGTACTCCTGGCCGGGCAACGTCCGCGAGCTGGACCACACTGTCGAACGGGCAGTGCTCATGTCGCGGGGCGGCAGCATCCAGGCCAGCGACCTGGGGATCGAGCTGAGGCCCGAGGCGGGTCCCTCCATCGACTGTATGACCATCGAGCAGGTCGAGCAGATGATGATTCGAAGCGCGTTGTCGCGCTTCCAGGGCGACATCAGCAAGGCGGCCGACGCCCTGGGCCTCAGTCGTGCGGCCCTTTACCGACGGTTGGAGAAGCACGGAATCGAGTGAGGATTCTCGGTTGTTGATTTGTGATTTGTGATGTAAGAGCGAGGCCTTGGACGAAGCGTCTCTGAAATCAACGATCAACCATCAACAATCGCACTTATGAAATACGAGCATCGCATCCTGCTGTTTGGCATGGCGGCCGGGCTGGTCGGGTCTCTGACTTCGTTCTTCCTGCTCTGGCAATGCGACTATTCGATTCGGACCCGCGTGACGGTGGCCGCCGTGATCGTCTTTGGCTGGGCCGTCGCGGTGATGGCCCTCCACAGCAAGATCGTCTTTCCCCTGCGGACCTTGTCGAATCTCCTCGGCGCATTGCGAGAAGGCGACTACTCGTTGCGGGTCAAAGGGGCCCGCACGGACGACGCGCTGGGCGAGTTGATCTGGGAGGCCAACGCGCTGGCGGCGTTTCTCCGCGAGCAGCGGCTGGGCGCCATGGAGGCCTCGGCCCTGCTTCGCAAGGTGCTCGGTCAGATCGACGTCGCCATGTTCGGCTTCGACAGCGGCGGGCGTCTCCAACTGGTCAACGACAGCGGCAGGCGTCTGCTCGGCCGGCCCAACATGGAACTGCTCGGCTGGCGGGCCGACGAACTGGGCCTCGCTGACTGCCTGGGCGGCGAGACCCCGCGCGTGCTCGACATCACGCTGCCGGGCGGCGCCGGGCGATGGGAACTGCGGCGGGGAAGCTATCGCGAGAAGGGCATGTCCCACAGCCTGCTCTTCCTGTCGGACCTCACCCGCACCCTGCACGAGGAGGAGCGGCGGGCCTGGAAGCGGCTGATCCGCACCGTGCGTCACGAGGTGAACAACTCCCTGACCCCGATCCAGTCGGTGGCCGACAGCCTGCGGGTGCTGATCGGCCGAAAGCCCCTGGCCGACGACTGGCAGGAGGACGTCAAGGGCGGCCTGGAGCTGATCTCCGAGCGGGCCGAGGCCCTGGACCGCTTCATCGGCGCGTACTCCCGTCTGATGCACCTGCCCGAGCCGAGCTTCTCGCAGGTGGACGTGGCGCAACTATCCCGGCGGGTTGCAGGCCTGGAGACGCGGATGGGCGTCGCGGTTCTGGCGGGTCAGGACGTGCAGGTCCGGGGCGATCGCGACCAGCTCGAACAACTGCTGATCAACGTGATCTCCAACGCGGTCGAGGCGAGCCTCCAGAGCCGGCCCCTCGGCGACGGCGAGGTCTCGATCGGCTGGCGCGCCGACGGCGACGCTCTCGAGATCCACGTGGACGACGACGGCCCGGGCCTGGCCCCGGGCGTGGACGTCTTCGTCCCGTTCTACACGACAAAAGACCACGGCTCCGGCATCGGCCTGACTCTCAGCCGCCAGATCGCCGAAGCCCACGGCGGCAGCCTGACCCTCGAGAACCACGCCGGCGCCCCGGGTTGCCGGGCCTGCCTTCGATTGCCTGTGTAATGACTCTTGTTCGTAGTGTGCCCGTAAGGGCATATCTTCTCTTCCCGGCGTTTTTCGCGGCACAAGAGGGCAGAAGATAACGCCTTACGGCGTCACTACGAGCGCGTTCGGCAAGCCATCTGATGTGCGTGTCACGGCTTTCTTGTCCTGGACACGCGATAGGCTCGAATCTCCGACGCCACATCGTCCTCTGTCAGGCCCTTCTGTATGGCCATGGCATGCCCCATCGCGAAGATCGCATCCCAGCGGTTCTTTCGCCCTACGTCCGGACCGTCGGTTCTCCGAGAGAACGGCTGGCGTTCTCGTACGGAATCAATTTGTTTCTCGTCATCCGCCATAATCGAGTATTCTATCACGACGAGTGCGGACCATCAACGTTTGGGCGACGGTGCGTATAGGAGAAGCGGATGGGAATGGCAGGACTGGACGGCAGGTGCACGCGGGGCTTGGCTGCGGCGGTTGTGATGGCCTTCTGCTGTGCGACTGCACTCTCGCAAGGGCTGGGCCAGAATCCTGTCGATGATCCGCCCGTCGGGCAGTCCCGGCCGTTTCGGATGGGGTTCACGGCGTTTCCCTATGACATCACTGCCGAGGCTGTGGAGCAGACTCGCCAGTTCGTTCGCGAGAACGCGGATCTGATCGCGCACCACATCGAAGGCGTGCCCTGGGCCGAGGCCTTGCGGGATGCGCCGTTCCCCAAGGCGGTTCAGAGCGACCACGAGTCGAAACGCTCCATGAAGCCGCCGGGGGCGAAGGTGTATCTGGCCGTGTCGCCGGGACGCGGGGATCTCAAGCAGCCGGACCGCGGCGGCACGCCGTTGCCGCCGGAACTGGAAGGCAAATCGTACGACGACCCTCTGGTCCAGCGGGCTTTTCTCGCCTATTGTCGCCGGACGATCGATTTCTTCCAGCCGGACTACCTGGCCGTCGGCATCGAGACGAACGAGATCCTCAACGCCGGGGCGGGCAAGTGGCGCGCCTACGTCATGCTTCATCAGTACGTCTATCGCGAGCTGAAGAAGGAGCATCCGGATCTGCCGATCTTCGCTTCGTTCACGCTGCACAACATGATCCAGGATCGCGGGCGGATGCTGATGGCGTGGAAGGAGCTGATGCCGTTCAACGACTTCGTCGCGGTCAGCTATTATCCGTTCCTGGCCGGTGAGTCTGCGGAAAGAGCGTTGGCTTGGCTGACCGAGCAGTTCGATTCGTTCGAAAAGCCCTATGCGATGGTCGAGACCAACGACGCGGGGGACAGGCTGGTCTTTCCGCAGAGCAGGATCGCGATCGACGGCAGCCCCGAGAAGCAGGCAGCCTACGTGCGGTCGTTGCTCTCGCTGGCCGAGCGACGCCGCTTCGAGTTCGTTGTGCTGTTCATCCATCGAGATTATGATGCCCTCTGGGACAAGATCAAGGCGACCTCGCCGGAGCTGTTCATGGCCTGGCGGGACTGCGGACTTGTCGATGAGAAGGGCGTCGCGCGTCCGGCTTACGCCGTCTGGCGCGAGTACTTTGAGAAACCCTGGAGTCGGTGAGTGATCTATGAGATTCTCGTGTCACATCCTTTCGCGATGCCTTTGGATTGTCCCCGCGTTTGCGCTCGGTTTGGCCGCGAGTCTCGCCTGTGGTGCAACGGATTCCCCGCAGGTTCAGACGTGGTTGACGACCGTTCTGAAGACGCAGGCCAGGATCGCATCGGAGGATCCAAACGAGCAGGAACGCAAGGCCATCGCGGAGGAGTTTTCAGACTGGTCCGAGCGGGAGTTCCCCCGGTGCTGGGACTGGTGCCTGCAGGACCTGGGGACGGACTTCGTGCCGCTCCTGACGGCTTCGACTATGTCGGGCGTCGTGCAGGATGCGACGAAAAAGGCGCTCGCCGAGCTCGGGGCGGCGGGGCAGGAGCTGCGGGCCGAATTCGATCGGCTCGTGGGCCAGTCTCAGTCCGTCGAACCTCAGCGATGGCTTGAATTGTACGTCCGCGCGGGCGAGGCTCGTCGCGAGGTCCGTCTGCGGAACCTGCGCCGCCAGTATCCCCGGTGGATTTTCACGAAGCACTACACCATGGGCGGCTCGCACTATGCCTACACGGAAGGGCAGTCCGACGCCCAGGACGAGCGGAACTTTTCGCCGGGCTCGGCCCTGTGTCGCCTGGACGTCGAGACCGGCCAGGTTCGCACGCTCATCGAAGACCGCGAAGGCGTCATTCGCGATCCCGACGTGTTTTGGGACGGCCGGCATGTGCTGTTCGCCTGGAAGAAGTCCGATCGCGAGGACGACTATCACCTCTACGAGATGGCGGTCGCGGACGGCTCTGTGAGACAGCTCACCCACGGCCTGGGCTTCGCGGATTACGAGGCCGCGTATCTGCCGAACGAAGACATCGTCTTCAACTCGACCCGCTGTGTTCAGACTGTCGACTGCTGGTGGACCGAGGTCAGCAACCTGTACACGTGCGACCGCCAGGGCCGCTACATGCGACGGCTGGCCTTCGACCAGGTCCACGACAACTTCCCGACGGTGATGCCCGACGGCCGGGTGATCTACACCCGCTGGGAGTACAGCGACCGAGGACAGCTCTTCGTCCAGGGCCTGTTCCAGATGAATCCCGACGGCACCAACCAGGCCGAGTTCTACGGCAACAACTCCTGGTTCCCGACCTCGCTGCTGCACGCCCGCGGCATCCCCGGCACGCAGAAAGTCGTCGCGACGTTCTCCGGCCACCACACGCTTCAGGTGGGCAAGCTGGGGATCGTGGATGTGACAAAGGGCCGCCAGGAGAACTCCGGCACGCAGTTGATCACCCCGGTCCGCGAGGCGGCCGCCGAACGCATCGACTACTGGGGCCAGGACGGCGACCTGTACCAGTATCCCTATCCGCTCTCGGAGTCGGAGTTCGTGGCGGCCTGTGCGCCGCTGGGCTGGGCCCGCTCGCCGGCCCTGTTCAAGATCTATTGGGTCGCCGCGGACGGCCGTCGCGAGCTGCTGGCGTCGGACCCCGAGATCTGCTGCAATCAGCCTGTGCCGCTGGCGGCGAGACCCAAGCCGCCGGTCCGTCCGAGCCAGGTGGACTATCGCCAGACCACCGGCACGTGCTTCCTCCAGGACATCTACTACGGTCCCGGCCTGGCCGGCGTCCCTCGCGGCACGATCAAGAAGCTCCGCGCGATCGCCCTGGACTACCGGGCCGCCGGCGTCGGCTGGAACTGCAACCTGGGTCCCGCCGGCGAGGCGTTGGTCAGCACGCCGGTCTCGATCGGCAGCGGAAGCTGGGACGCCAAGACCGTGCTGGGCGAGGCGACGGTTCATCCCGACGGCTCGGCGTTCTTCATCCTGCCGGCGCGGAAACCGATCTACTTCCAGGCGATCGACGGGCAGGGCCGTGCGATTCAGACGATGCGAAGCTGGCTGGTCATGCAGCCGGGCGAATCGGTCTCGTGCATCGGCTGCCACGAGTCGAAGAACGACGCGCCGCCGTCGACGGCGGGCGGGCCGAGCATGGCGATGAAAGCCGGCGCGCTGGAGTTGACGCCGTTTCACGGCCAGGTGCGAGGCTTCAGTTACGCCCGCGAGATCCAGCCCATCCTGGATCGAAGCTGCATCAGTTGCCACAACGACGCAGGCAAGTGGCGGGAGCGACTGGGGCGTGCGACCTCGCTTGTCTCCCTTAAGCCGGAGAATGGCGGCCGAGCTGCGCCTGCGAAATCGACGGGCGTGGAGATCAAGCCCGCGTTCAGCCTCCTGGGCACGCCGGCTGTCGAGAGCCTCGCGAAAAGGCAGTGGACCGCGAGCTACCTGGCCTTGGCGCGCGCAACTGTGGACCACCAGGAAGGTGCAGACTACCTGGCGGGCATGAGTGACTCCGTAGTGAATTGGATCAGCGCGCAGTCGGAGCCTCCGATGATGGCGCCTGGGGCCGCCGGGGCGGTCCGCAGCAGCCTGCTGGCCGAGTTGGCCAGGGACCATTACGGCGTTCGCCTGACAGCCGAGGACCTGGAGACGTTCGCATGCTGGATCGACCTTCAGGTGCCGTTCTGCGGCGACTACGAGGAGGCGAACGTCTGGACCGACGCCGACAAGGCCAAGTACCGGCGCTTCCAGGAGAAACGCCGCGGCATGGAAGAGCAGGAGCGTCAGAACATCGCCGAGTGGATCAGCCGGTAAGACAGAGCACGCGCCTCCGGGATTTGTAGGGTGCGTACCACGCACCGTCCCTCGTCGTGCGAAGGAGCGGTGCGTGGTACGCACCCTACCAGATGGAACTTATGGGACGCAGCGGTGTCTAACCGCTTGTGGGGCCCCGGGTTCGTGCCGATAATCTCTAAAGCGGCCGGCGGCGTCGCCCGACATAACCTATGCATGGCTTCCTGCGAGTTTAAGGAGAAACAGATGCTCGTGAACAGGTCGATCGCGGTGTTCCTGGCGATAGCCCTGTTTGCTGCGCCGACGCGGTCGCAGACGTCGGGAGCCAGATCGCCCGCCGGGGCCGGCACGACGCCCGCCGCCAAGGCGCCCGAGTCGCCGCTGGCCATCGGGGCCGGCGACCGGTTCGTCGAGATCGCCCGCGAGCTGGTGCAGTCCAAGACTATTACCGGACCTCAGGCCGATCAGGCGGTCATTCTTCTCGCTGCGGCCCGAAATCTCAACGCCGCCGCGACGGACATCGATCCTCTGATGTTCCGGGCCATCCTGCACAACGACCAGCACGATTACTCCGACCACATTCTGCTGGGCCTGGAGAGTTACGTCGGCCAATCCTGCGATCGCGTGATCGTCATGGACGCGATTCGCTATCTCCTGGCCCGCCTCGATTCGCCCGATCACCGCAAGATCCTGCTCGAGACCCTGGTCAAACAGATCGGCAACAAGAATCCTGCGATCGACTCGGAGCTCGCGATGCTCCTCGCCCAGCTCTCGCTCGAAAAGGGCGAGAAGGACCCCGCGAAGTTCTACCTGCTCCAGGCCTACACGAACAACAAGTACAACAAGGCCGCTTTCGCCAAGCTGGCCGAACTCGCTCCGAACGACATTGGCCCGGCGGTCTACCTCGAACACCTTCGCCTGGTCCTGCAGGAGAACCCCCTGGACATCAACTCGGCCGTGGCTTTCGCCCAATACGCCGAGCGGCTGCAACTCTACGATCTCGCGTCCCAGGCGTACCTCTTCTGCGCCCAGCTCTTTCAGTACCTCTATCCGTCGGAGCCTCTGCCGCCGCACATCTATCTGCCGTGGTCGATCACCTGTTACAACAGCCGGCAGAACCAGCAGATCTGCATTCAGATCGCCCAGACCATCCGCAACGGAGGCCAGTTCGATCTGTTCCTCGAAGCCGTCGCCGGCAAGGCAGCCGCCAAGACCGGCGACCAGGCCAAGGCCCAGGAGATTTTCAGCCAGGCCGAGAAACGGGCCGCGCAGGTGCTCCAGCTCGACCCGGCCAAGATGAGGCCGAACCAGCAGAGCGCGAAATCCCCCTCCGTGCAGTTGAACGCCAAGCAGATCGCGTGGTTCTACTGTTTCGCCCGCGTGGATGCGGCCCAGGCGATCGCGTGGGCCAACCAGGCCTACTCGGCCGAGCCGAATTCGCCCTCGGCGGGGGGCCTGCTCGCGTACGCTCTGGCCATGAGCGGCGACATGAAATCGGCCAAGACGTTCCTCGCGGCCTTCGAGCACACCCAGGTCGCCGATCTGGCTCTGGCCAGCGTCCAGGCCGCCGAAGGAGACAAGGCCGGAGCGATCAAGACGCTCAACGCCGCGATCGCCAAGGACGCCGGCTCTCTCGCGGCCGAGACCGCCAAGGACATGCTCCGGGCGCTCGGCGGCGGCGAATATGCTCCGCCCCTGGACACCGGGGCCGTCATGACCTATCTCACGCAGAGCCTCGGCCAGACCGTGGCGCCGCGGTTCTTCCCGCCGGACAAGATGCTCGACGTTCAATTCACCGTCCTGGGCGGCGACTACACCTACGGAAACAACCTGGACGGCGTCATCACGATCACGAACAAAGGGGCCGATCCCCTCGTCGTCTCGTCGGAAGGCTTGTTCCGCGGCGGCATTCAGATCGCGGCCCAGGTCAGCGGAAGTCTCACGAAGGAGATCCCCGATCTGCTCTCGCAGACGGTCCGCACGGACCTGCTCGTCCCGCCGGGCAAGAGCTTCGTCCACACGGTCAGACTGTCTACGGGCGAGCTTCGCCGGCTGCTCATGTCGCATCCGCAGGCGGCCCTCGACATCCAGTTCACGCTGTATCTCGACCCTGTCACCGCGGCGGGCAGCGTGATCGGCAATCGGCTGGTCGACCTCAAGCCGGTCGTCGCCACGATCAAGCGGCCGGCCACGGAGCTCTCGGCCGACGGCGTGCGGGGCCGGTTCAACGCCATTTCTTCAGGGCCGCAGGCACAGAAGATCCAGACCGCCCACTTGTTCACGGGGCTGCTGCGCGAGCACCAGATCATGTCTGAGAACGGGACCCTCTATCCCTACCGGTACAAGGAGTGGGTGACGGAGCTGCTGCAATCCTCGCTGACGAGCGCCTCGGGACTGCTGCTGAGCCCGAATCCCGAGGACTGGGTCGTGAAAGTCGAGACGATGGCCGATCTGCTCCTGGTCCCGCTCGATTCGGAGCTGGCCACCGCGGCGGCGAAGAATCTCAACAATCCGCAGTGGCCGGTGCGTCTGATGGCCGTCTGCCTCCTGGCGAGCAATCACGGCGAGAACTTCCGGCCCGTCCTCGATTGGGTCGCCAAACAGGACTCCAATGAGCTGGTCCGCAGCCTCGCGACCTCGCTCCAGTCGGCCCCGACTCCCGCGACTCCCGCGTTCGCCCCGACGGAAGAACTCCCCACGATCAAGCCGTAAGCCGGACTGCTCCCCCCACAGAACGTAGTCGCGCCCCGGCATACGCAAGACCGAAGGCGGCCCGCTCGTAGTGTGCCCGTAAGGGCATATCTTCTCTTCTCGGCATCTTGGCGGGCACAGGAGTGAGAAGATAACGCCTTACGGCGTCACTACGAACCAAGGCCTCCGTCCAGGTTTGAACGCCTGTCGGTCTCATGGGCCCCGGACGCCCGAAAACCTGCACAGACACTCGCAGGCGATCGATCCCTTTCGCGTTGACTCCCGACCCGTCGGCCTGTATCCTGCTCCTGGAGGGGTGGCCTGGTTCAAGGGATTGTCGTCATGCAGTTGAGGACGGATTTCGATATCGTCGTGATCGGCGGGGGGATTGTCGGCTTGGCCGTCGCGTACAAGATTGCGAAGGCCCATCCGGCGGTCCGCATCGCCGTGCTGGAGAAGGAGGGCAAGCTGGCCGCTCACCAGACCGGCCGCAACTCCGGCGTGATCCATTCCGGCCTGTACTACAAGCCCGGCTCGATCAAGGCCGAGACCTGCACCGCCGGCCGCCGGGAGCTGATCGAATTCGCCAAAACGCACGGCATCCGCCACGACATCTGCGGCAAAATCATCGTCGCCACCGACAAGGCCGAGCTGCCGGCGATGGATCGAATTCTCCAGAACGGCCTGCAGAACGGCGTCGAGGGCATCGAGAAGATCGGACCCGAACGCGTCCGGGAGATCGAGCCGTGCGCCGCCGGGATCGCGGCCCTGCACGTGCCCTCGGCGGGCATCATCGACTTCGTCGGCGTCGTCAACAAGCTGGCCGACCTGGTCCGAGAGGCGAGCCGCCGCAACAAGGTGCTCGTCTACCACGAAGTTCGCGGCTTCGACAAGCACGACTTCTACACGAATGTGCTGACGACGCACAAGGGCTCGTTCAACACGCGTTTCCTGATCAACTGCACGGGGCTCCAGTCCGACCGGGTCGCCCGCATGGACGGCGTCGATCCGTCGGTCCGCATCATTCCTTTTCGCGGCGATTATTCCCAGCTCA
>JBDKUU010000356.1:0-1784 GCA_039679525.1 Phycisphaerales bacterium
GACCTCGCGGTCCGTGCTGGACAAGACCGTGGCCGTCACGCAGCCGCACAACCGGCCGGGCAAACTGGTCGTCGGGCTCTCGGATCTGCTGTCGCGGCCGCTGGGGATCTACCGCATCAGTGCGGCCGCCTGCGATCGCCGCTGGACAGAGGACTCGGCCCTCGTCACGATCACGGACCTCGCGATCACCGCCAAACGCCAGCGCGACGGATACCTGGTTTGGGTGACTTCGTTGCGGACCGCGGAGCCCGTGGCGGACGTCGTGGTCGACGGCCTGACCTACAACAACCAGAAGGTGGCGACTGCCAGAACGGACGCCGAGGGCATCGCCCGCCTGCAGTTCGCCGGCCAGGGCCCGGACGGCGGCATCTGGGTCATCACCGCCGCCAGGGACGGCGACCTGAGCTATCTGCAGCCCGACGACAATCAGTGGGTCATCGACGACATCGAGCGGCAGGGCCGGCCCTATGGCGACCATTATGAGACGATGCTCTACACGGATCGCGGGGTCTATCGGCCCGGCGAGACAATTCATCTGACGGGCGTCATCCGCGACACGGCGGGCGAGGTTCCCACGCGGTTCCCCCTGATGGTGAAGGTGCACCGGCCCGACGGCCGGCGCGTCGGCGAGTTCAAGGTGGAACGTCGCGAGAAGGATCAGGGCATGTTCCACGTGGACTACACGCCATCGAGCGAGGCGCAGACCGGGGCTTACGAGTTCCAGGTGACGCTGCCGGGCTCGGAAGATCTGCTCGGTTCGGCCGAGGCGTTGGTCGAGGCGTTCGTGCCCGTGCGGATGGAGGTGACCGCCGCGCCGTCTCAGGAGCGATTCGGGCCGAACTCGCTGCCCGAGGTGAAAGCGACCGGGCGGTACCTCTGGGACCAGCCGGCGGCCGAGCTGCCCGTGACGCTCGAAGGCACGCTCCTGAAGACGACCTTCGATTCGAAATCCTCCCCCGGTTTCCAGTTCGGATGGGTTCGACGCGAGGCCCCGATTCCGCTGCCGAGCGGGGAAGGGCAGTTGAACGAGCAGGGCGAGTCCAATCTGCGGGTGCTCCTGCCCGACGATCTCAAGGCCGGGCTGTACCGCATGCGGCTGTCCACCACGGTCACCGAGCCCGGCGGGCGGTCCGTTTCGGCGAACACCTCGGCGATCCTGGATCTGCTGGGCACGCACATCGGCCTTCGCTTGCCGAAGGGGCAGGTGGTTCCGGTTGGCGAGCCGGTGGCGGTCGACTGGGTGCGGCTGACCGGCGAGGATCGACCCGCCGCGGCCGGGGAGATGACGCTGCAATTGCTGCGCGTCGAGTGTGACACGGTTCTCAAGGAGGCCGAGGGGCGATACGTTTGGCAGTCGGTCGAGAAGACTGAGAAGGTCGGGGATGCCCAGACGATCGCCGCGGGTGATGCCCGGGGTTCGCTCCAGATCACGTGTCCCGATTCGGGTTCGTATCGCGTGATCGTCACCGACGCAGACGCCGGGAGTTCCACGTGCTTGGAGTTCTACGCGTCGCAGGAGAGCGAGGGCGTCCAGAGCCTGGCGATGAACCAGCCGGAGCGGGTAGAGATCGTCACCGATAAGAAGACATATCTGCCTGGCGAGCAGGCGAAGGTCCTGCTCCGCAGCGCGGTCCCGGGCACTGTGCTCGTGACCCTGGAGACAGACACGGTGGTCTCGCATCAGATTGCGAAGATCGCCGAGAACACGTGCGAGCTCAGCGTGACGCTGCCTCAAGACCTGCGAGGCAGTGCATTCGTGACGGCCACGGTCGTGAGGGCGGTCG
>JBDKUU010000357.1:0-15397 GCA_039679525.1 Phycisphaerales bacterium
ACGACGCCCTTCCACACCTGCATGACCGGCGTGGAAAGCTCCATGATCTCCTTGGACTGCTGCTGAATCCGCTCCTCGGCTTCCTTGCGTTCCGTCAGATCGCGTGTGATCTTCGCGTAACCGCGCAGGGAACCCTTCTCGTCGCGCACGGCGCTGATGACCACGTTGGCCCAGAATTGGGAGCCGTCTTTGCGGACGCGCCACCCGTCGTCTTCGAAACGCCCTTCCCGGGCGGCCACTTCGAGTTCCAGCCGGGGCAGACCCTTTTGTATGGCCTCGGGCGGATAGAAGCAGGAAAAATCCTTCCCGACGATCTCATTTCGCGTGTAGCCCTTGATGCGCTCGGCGCCCTTGTTCCAACTGGCCACGCGCCCGTCCGGGTCGATCATGACGATGGCGTAATCCTTGATGCTGTCCACCAACAGGCGGAAGCTCAATTCGCTTTCCAACTCCGCGCCAGCCGCCTCAGCGGAAATCTTGGCGCCTTCGGTTTGTTTCGGCATGCGTGTTCCTTTCACCCCGCATTTTCCCCTAAGGCCTTCGGCCGGCAGAATCCCCGACCTGTAATCTACGTACTTACCACCATCCGAGGGCTAATTCAAGTTTGAAATTCGCGAGGAGATGCTGAACGCATGGACTCCGCCCACCGCTGTTCTTTTCGCCTCTCGCCGGGCCGCAAAGGACGCAAAGGGAAACCGGGCGGTCAGTTCTCTATGCACCTGGCGAGCTTGGCGTCTTTGCGAGAGGTTCCTCCAACGCTTCTACGCTTCCACGCGGCGTCCCGCCGCCCCCGCTCCCAATCCGCAAGGACAGGCGACCGAGACTACTGTTCTCCGCAATAACGGATTGGCACACGCCGGAAAAAGTACCGCGCCCCTTTAACTCTCTCCGTGACCAAGATTCGTCGGCACGACTGGAAGGCATGTCGACGGGCCGATTGTCGCTACCGCCCGAGCAGAGCCGGCGTGGGCGTGCCCGGTCGCGGCCCGAGGGAGGTCGGCTCCCTGCCGGAATGCAGGGCTTTGACCTCCTCGGCGTTCAGCGCGTACGAGAAGATGCACACCTCGTCGATCCATCCGTTCCAATATCGTCCACGGAGGTTCGGTTCGCCCAGCAGCCCGATGCAGACCGGCACATCGTCCACGCGCATTCTGCCCGACGATGACAGCGTTTGATCGAGAACGCCGTCCACGTACAGGGACACCGTATCCCCGTCGCTCACTCCAACCAGGTGGTGCCAGCTTCCATCGTTGACATTGACCTTGCCCCGCACGACGCGACCCTCCTGGGGAATGCCGGCGCACCACTGCAGCGTCTCGTTGTCCCGATCGCGGGCCAAACGCCAGGAGGCCTCGCCTTTGGCGACAACGGTCTGCCATGTCCGATCAAAAGAACGCACCTTGATCCAGGCTGCCACCGTGATCTCGTCGACGGCCCGGAACGGGACCTCGTCGGCGATCTGCACGCAATCGTCATCCCCGTCGAACTCCAGCGCTCCGCCGATGCGGCCGTCGGACGGCCGCCATGTGGGCTCGCCGAGGCAAGCGCCGGTGTGCCCCCAGGGCGAGGCGTCGGAGACATTGCGGCCCTCGGATTCGTCAAGCTTCCACCAGGCGATCAAGCCGCAAGTGGTGAAACTCCAGGTGCGGCCCGTGACGACGGAACCGTCGGCCTCAATCTCATCGATGCGCCAGTAATACTTCGACTGATCCGCCAACCGGGAGAGCCTGACCTCGGCGACGGTCGATTTGCCGAGCAGGCGAAGGTCACGCGGGTCGGTCCCAAGGTAGATGTTGTGCGCCACGGCGCCTTCGCCCGGAATCCACGCCAACACGATACCGCTCAGACCTGCCACATTGCCGCCCTCTTGAGGTGAGAATCCGGCCGCCTGCACGCCGCGAGGCCCGAAGAACTGCACCTGGCTCAGACCGATACAATCCGCATCGCTGAAGCCGGACAGATCGTCGAGGCGGACCTTCTGCGCCGTGGTTGTCTCCAGATTGACGACGGTGGGTTCATCGTAGTCGTCGCCACCTTCGGCCTGCTGAAGCACCCGGTTCTCGCCGACCTTTCGCCAACCTTCCTGGCGTGTCCAGACCGAGACATCCATCTTCTGCACGCCCCGATTGAGGCGCCACGTGTCGTTGTAGTTCCAGACGCAAAGCGTGGAAAGGGTGCGAGGCTCACCGAGGTCAAATTCGAGCCAGCCGGTCGTGTCGCCCTTGGCGCTGCGCCACATGGTGGCCGGATTGCTCGAATGTTCGTTCAAGTAATCGCCGTCGAGATCGCGCAACCGGCCCCCGCCGATCAGGTTGGTCACAACAGCCTCCGCGTCACTGCTGCTGGCCTGCACGGCCTTTGGGATGATGGGCTCTCCCGTGAACGGCGGCTTTCGGCCCTCCGCCTTGACTTTGGCCGTCTGGGCCAGGATCGTGAACGGTCCGGCGATCTCGATATTAGCAGTCAGGGGCATACTGACATTTTGGGGCTCCGGCCACCGGAGCGTACAGGCGCCGCCTCAGCCATAGGCCGAGGTCAGAACCGTGTCGAGATTTCCATCCTGACTTCTGATCCGCAACTTGGGCGGCGCGGGCTTCTGCCCGTTCACCGTCTGAACGATCCGCTCACCCTGCCGACCCTCCAGTGTCTGCTCGAACACATAGACCGAGGCCTGTTTTGTCACTTTGACTCTGGAATAGATGGGCTCTCCGAAAGGCAGGCTCACTTCCCCGCCCGCCGGCAGCGTGAACCCACCCGAGTCCTGCGGCACCACGCCTTTCATTTCCCACTGCGAGCCCGAGTCCTCCTTCCGGGCAATGGTCCAGGAATCCACGTGATATGCCCCGGCCGGAAGCCGGATCACGCCATTCTCCGGCTTACGGAGGAAGGAACCGTTCTCACTACTAACGATGATCGTCGTGACGTTGCCGGCGAGTCTGGCCGTGCCATAGGAAACATCCCCGGCCTCCGCCAGACTGACATGCGATCCGTCGCGGGCAATCTCGATTTTGTACAGCTTGTTGTCCACCTCGACGAAGTTGCCGACTGCGCCGCCCTCAGAGCCGGTCTGTTCTCCGATTTGAATGCGATCGGACTGGGAGTAGTTCGCGGACTTGTCATTGAAAGCGCCGTTGCCATTCTGATCGATGATCCGGCAGTGTTTCCAGACGTCGCCGACTCTGACCGGGCCTTCACGCCAGCAGAGAGATCTCACCTGGCAAAAGTATGCCGCCACCGCCGACCACACGTTCTGTTCAACGCTCAGCTCGTAGAGGATCGCCCCATCGGGCCCCTCGAACGAAAGCTTCACGGGTCCGAAACGAGCCGTGTCGCCATCCCGTTCGGATGGCGCGTAGACCGGATCGTCGGTGAGGTCGCCGTTGGCGTTTGCATCCAGATACATCCGGTCGTAGCCTCCGTTGGAACCGGTTTTGTCGAGGGCGATCCAGATCTCCCCGGCCGGGACCATCGGCGTCTTCCAGGCGAAGAACAGCGGATGGTTGGATTTGAACTCGGGCAGCTTGCCCTCTTTGGGTTTGACCGGCGAGGAGGATACATACTGACTGCCCAGGTCCCCGGTTGCCTCGCTCAGACCCTTCACGGAATGATACTGAAGCGTCTCTGAGTTCTGGGCCGATGATGCGAAGGCCAGGACGAGATCCAGCAGGAGTACTGTCACGCACGTACCGCGAATCCACTTTTCCATAATCGGCGTCCTCAAGATAATGTCGATTTCTCGCATCAGCACGTTATCCGCCATGCACGGTCTCGCGTGCGAAAAGCCGATCGTCCCATGAGCGAAGGTACCACCCGCCAATGGCCCGGTCAAGAAGAAAGGACCAAAATCAGGAGATAATGGTGGGAGATAATGGGGTCGCACCTGCACATTTCACACTCATACGATCCCCACGGCCCATCGTCTTGCCCGTCCGCCCTTCGCTTTCTGCATCCGCCATGCTCAATTCGCCCTCCCTGTGTCCAACCAGCCCACGTCGTGTTTCGGCTCGTCTGTCGCGGCTTCATCGGAGGCATTTCGCTGCAGAGTATTATCGAGAGCTTTGGGCGGATCTTGGGACGGGGGCATCGGCAACTGGATCGTGTCGACGATCGCGACGATCTGCTTGTCGTGGTTTTGCACGGTCTTCTGGAGCCGTTTGACCTTGGCCGCGAGGTCTTCCTGCGAGGCGAGGACGTGACGCAGCCGGACGAAGGCCCGCACGACAAACACGCGGGTTTGAACCATGATGGCGTCTTCCGCCAATTCATCGTAGCCGTGGGCGGAAACCACCACATCGCCCGATTCGATGAGCCGCCATATTCTGGCGAAGGTCTGACTCATGGTTTCATGGTATCAGAGTTTCCTGCCAGATACAGAGGCAACAGAGGGGGATTACCGTCAGATGCACACGTTCCACTCGGGCGTCAGAGACTTCGAGGTCCGGCCCTTGTTTTGACCTTCTGCGTATTCCATGCCGCAGTCCCCTAGACCATCGCGGCATTTCGAATGACCGCTATCCTCCGAGGCTTCCATGTGTCTGTGGCGACAAAACAACAAGAGCCGGCGGGGCCTATCCCACCGGCTCTTGCATCACAGTCTTACGCTTCGCCGCTTCACGCTCCGCGCACGACGCACGACGCATTCAATTCGCCGGCTTGAGGACGAGTGAGCGAAGATTGATCGCCTGCCAGCCTTCCTGCGGCTTGATGGTCAGCTCGACCGGGCTCAAGTGGAGCTCGATTCTGCCGAGATTGACCGTTTCGAATTTCTGGTAGCTGCCGGTGCCTTTGACCTCGGCCGACAGCTTCTGGTCGCCGATGGCGATTTCGAACTTGCTGCTGGGGGCCGGCGTGGCGAGGGTCGCGGTCACGTCGTAGTGGCCGCCGTTCGCCTTGAACGTCCAGGAGACGGTGTCCTTGGCGTTGGTCCACCAGCCGATGCTCGACTGTCCGTCGATCGTCTCGACCTGGGCCTGGCCGTGGATGTCCGCGAGGTCCGCGGGCAACGTCACGCTGCCGTCGGCGGCCTGGCCGGGCAGGACCTTCTCGACGTGCAACTCGCCCTTGATGTCGAGCACGAGCACGGTGGCGATCGGGTCCAGCGGTTTGGCGGGCACGTCGATCGTCAGGCCCTCGACGCCCGGGAGGGTCCTGAGCTTCTTGTTCGTCGCGAGCAGCCGGGCGCTGCGGACGTCGCTGCGAAGGCCGGGGACGAGCAGCTTGCCGTCCTCGGGCCAATTGAAGACGTGTAGATAGAGGGTCGCGCCCTTGTCGCCGACCTTCTTGGTGCAGCGGCCCCAGGGCAGGCGGTAGAACGGGCTGGCGGTCGTGGCGTAGATCGAGTCGCCGTTGACCTTCATCCACTTGCCGACGGCCTTGAGCCGCTCGACGCTGGGTTCGGGGATTTCGCCCAAGGGGGTCGGGCCGACGTTGAGCAGGTAGTTGCCGCCCTTGCTGGCAATGTCGATGAGATTGCGGACGAGAGTCTCGGGGGACTTCCAATCGTGGTCGGTGCTCTTGAAACCCCACGTGTCGTTCATGGTCATGCAGGTTTCCCAGTCGCGGCCGGGCGTGCCGGTGGCGGGAATGTGCTGCTCGGGCGTGCCGAGGTCGCCGGAGTAGCCGCCGCCGAGCCGGTCGTTGGTGATGATCTGCGGCTGGAGGGCCAGGAGCGGCAGCAGCATATCCGCCCGCTCTTTCGTGATGTCGACGGGCGTGTCCCACCAGAGGACGCCGAGCTTGCCGTAGTTGGAGAGGATCTCTTTGACCTGCGGGGCGGCGATGTTGCGGATGTAGTCGTCCATGCTGCCGTCCTGGGCCCGATCCCAGTGTCCGCCGGCGGCGGCCCCGCCGGGATGGTTCCAGTCCTGGGCCTGGGAATAATAGAAGCCGAGGACCAGGCCGTGCTTCTTGCAGGCCGCGGCCAGGGGCTTGAGCAGGTCCTTGCCGTAGGGCGTGGCGTCGACGACGTCCCAATCGGTGACCTTGGAGTCGAAGAGGGCGAAGCCGTCGTGGTGCTTGGACGTGATGACGATGTACTTCATGCCGGCCTCTTTGGCCAGGCGCACCCAGGCGTCGGGGTCGTAGCGGACCGGGTTGAACTGCTTGGCGTACGCCTTGTACTCGGCGACCGGGATCTTGGCGCTGTTCATGATCCATTCGCCGATGCCGCCGATCTCCTTGCCCTGATAGATCCCGCCGGGCACGGAGTAGACGCCCCAATGCACGAACATGCCGAAGCGGGCTTCGCGCCACCACTTCATGCGGGCGTCCCGCTGCTCCGGCGTCTCATCCACCCGGCCGACCGCCGGCTGAGAGGCGGCCATGCCGCAAAGCCCCGCAACCAGCACGCCGGCCAACACGCCGACGCGCCCCATCCGTCGAAACCAACAATCCACCATACAGAACCTCCCTGAATTGACGATTTGCTATTTGCCATTTTCCATTTTGCGAGATATCAGGCTTATTCTACGCACAGACGGCACATTCTTCCGCTGCGGTTCTGAAATCGCAAATAGCAAGCCGCAAGTACCCTAATCGAGCCTGATGCCTTTCTGGTACAACCAGTGTTGAAGATCCGACATATCGCTAAATATTTCGTTGTCGTAATCCTGCTCGAGCTTGGTGACGCTCTCGGCCAGCTCGGGCTGCTCCTGGACGACTTCCGTGAGCCGTCGTTCGAAGTCGTCGGCGGTGGCCTGAATGTCGTCGAGGTCCACGCGCACACCGAGCATGCCGGCCATCCGCCGCGTCACCGCGGCCACGCACTTGGGATTGGCCCCCTGCACGTACGCCGGGACGGTCGCGACGAGGCTGACCATCTCGACCCCTTCCTCCTTGGCCCTCGTCGTCAGATAGGTGACGACGCTGGCCGGCCCCTCGTAATCGCTGAACTTGATCCCGTAGCTCTCGAACCGCGGTTTCATCTGGGCGTCCGACACCGAGCAGAAAAACTGCGGGTCCCGCGTGTGCGGCACGAGCCCGGCCACGCTCCCGATGAAGTACGCCGCCTTGACGCCCAGCCGCCGGCACAACTCGAAGATGCAGTCGCCGTACTCGACCCACCGCATGTTCGGCTCCTTGCCCACGAACAGGACCAGGTCCTCGCCCTCGGCCGCGAAGAACCCGTTGTCCGGGAACGCGAACTCGCGGACGACGCCCTTCTTGATCCGGCAGCGAGGCCGAAACAGCGACGCCACCTCCATCGCCCCCGGGAAGTTGTAGATGTAGAACCCCCGGTGGTCGATCTCGGCGATCCGCCGGGCGTGGAGCTTCTCGATCAGCACTCGAATCGTCCCCGTGGAGACGTCCCCGCCGTCCATCCAGCCGGAAAAGCCCATCAGCAGTCGGGGATTCCGGAAGCTCGCCTCCCCCAGGATTCGCAAGTTGTCCACGGTCATCGCGTCACCCTTTTCACCAATCGGACTCCTGCAAGACGGTCGTTCGACATTGCGCGGCCATGGTAAGCGAGACCGCCGCACGCCGCAAGTGGGAAAAGCCACGTACCCGCCCCGCGCCGCCATGAAGCCTGCGACTGACCGGCAATTGCGTGAATTGCCTATTTGTCACGCCCCGCCGCCTTTTGGCCCTTCCGCCGGCCATAGGGGTTGATCCGAAGCGATCCGCGGTCTACCATAGGAGGATCGAATCCGGCGTTCCGCTTCCCGGACGAAACGATGTCACGAGAATAGCCCAGATGGGAGCAAGCCCTATGGCCCAGCAGATGTCGCGCCGCACGTTTCTTCGGTCCGCAGGTCTGGCCACGGTCGCCGCCGCCGTTCCCTGGCGAACCCCCGCCGCCCAACGCAAGCAGCCGAACGTCGTGCTCATCTACGCCGACGACCTCGGCTATGGCGACGTGAGCTGCTACGGAGCGACGAAGGTCTCGACGCCCAACATCGACCGCCTCGCCAAAGAGGGCGTGCGGTTCACCAATGCCCACTCCGCCTCGGCCACCTGCACGCCCTCTCGCTACGCCCTGCTGACGGGCGAATACGCCTGGCGACGCAAAGGCACCGGCATCCTCCCGGGCGACGCCCGCCTGATCGTCGAGCCCGGCCGGACCACCCTGCCCTCCCTCCTCCAGCACGCCGGCTACAAGACCGCAGCCGTGGGCAAGTGGCACCTCGGCCTGGGGGCCGGGGACCTCGACTGGAACGCCGACATCAAGCCCGGCCCCTTGGACATCGGCTTCGACTATTGCTTCCTTATCCCCGCCACAGGCGACCGCGTGCCCTGCGTCTTCGTCGAGAACCGCCGGGTCGTGGGCCTGGACCCATCCGACCCGATCCGGGTCAGCTACGCCAAGCCCGTCGGCGACGAACCCACCGGCCGGGAGCACCCTGAGCTTCTCAAAGTGCACCCCAGCCACGGCCACGACCAGACCATCGTCAACGGCATCAGCCGGATCGGCTACATGGCCGGCGGCAAGTCCGCCCGCTGGGTCGATGAGAACATCGCCGACACGATCACCGCCAAGGCCGTGCAGTTCATCGAGCAGCACAAGGCCGAGCCCTTCTTCCTCTATTTCGCCACGCACGACGTCCACGTCCCGCGCGTGCCGCACCCGCGATTCGCCGGCGCCAGCGCCATGGGCCCCCGCGGCGACGTCATCCTCCAACTCGACTGGAGCGTGGGCGAAGTCCTCAAAACGCTCGACCGCCTGAACCTCGCGGACAACACGATGGTGATCTTCACCAGCGACAACGGCCCAGTCTTCGACGACGGCTACAGGGACCGGGCTGTCGAGCTGCTCGGCGATCACAAGCCCGGCGGCCCCCTTCGCGGCGGCAAGTACAGCGCGTTCGACGCCGGTACGCGAGTCCCCTTCCTCGTCCGCTGCCCCAGCCAGACGCCCCCGGGGACAACGTCGGGCGCGCTGCTGTGCCAGATCGATCTGCTCGCGTCGATGGCTGGTCTGACCGATCAGAAGCTCGCGGCGTCCGACGCCCCCGACAGCTTCGACGTCTCGGCTGCCCTGCTCGGCCGTTCGCCGACCGGCCGGGACCATCTCGTCGAGCACGCCGGCGCGCTCTCCTTGATTCAAGGCGACTGGAAGTACATCGAGCCCAGCGACGGCGTCAGATACAACAAGCCCACGAACACCGAGCTGGGCAACGACCCCGCCCCCCAGCTCTACAATCTCAGCGACGATCTCGGCGAGACGAACAATGTGGCCGCCCAGCATCCGTAAAAGGTCAAGGAGCTGTCCGCCCTGCTCGAGAGAATCCGCAGCCAGGGCCGCTCCCGGCCGTGAAGGGCTTGAAAGTAAGAAGGTGGGAACGTAGGAAGGAAAGAACCGGGGACCGCGACAATCGCCGGCGCAGGGTGGGACTTGCCCCACCGTCCGTCCTTTCGCCCCAAGGACACCGAAAGCACAGAGCACATCTTCGCTGAATGTAGGGTGGGCTCTCAGCCCACGCGTGCGCCACGCTCGAATGGGAGAGACACTCGCGCCTATGTATCTGTTGCCCTTCACAGGAGAGGGCGACGCATGACACGTGCACCGCCCTGCGTCCGAAAACCTGCACGGACACGCTCCTATTTCCTCGTCACTCCGTATTGGACGGCAGCCGCTGTGGATGCTATCCTGAGGATCGATGTCGTGACAACCAAGGCCTCTTTTTCTTGAAAGGATCGAACCATGAGTATGCAGCGAAGCCGCGTGACAATCGGGTTGAGCAAAGGGGTGTTTCTCGTCCTGCTCGCAGCCGCCATCCTGGCGATGGCCGGGGAGCTGGGGATCAGTCGGGAGGCGCCGCGACTGGTGGCGACCCAGACCGCGTCCGCTCCCGCAGCCATGGGGACGGACATTTTTGTCACATTCGACGGGATGCCGGGCGAATCCAAGGACAAAGAGCATGCAGGCTGGTGCGACGCCCTGTCCTTCAGCCAGGGCCTGACGAACAGCGCCAGCGCCCACATCGGATCGGGGGCCGGGTCAGGCTCGGCCGATCTGATGGACGTGACCGTGACCAAACTGCTCGACAAGGCCAGTCCCAAGCTCGCCCAGGCCGGCTATCAGGGCCTGATTGTGAAGAACGTGAAGATTCACATCACCCGCATGCTTTCCGGAGGAGCCAAGACCTACTACACCTGTGAACTCACGAACGCGTATATCTCGAGCTATCACCTGGACGCCGACACCGACCGCGCCCCCGTGGAGAAGATCACGATCAACTACGGCACGATGAACGCAACGTACACGGAGCTCGACGCCTCCGGCGCCGCCAAGAGCACGACCACGTTCACCTGCAAGAAGGCGTAATAGCTCCAGGCTCATTCCCGCCAACAAAACAGGGCCGCAGTTCCCCCGCCGGCTGAATGATACAAGCCGCCACCGGACCTGCGGCCCTTTCACTTTGAACGAGCACAAGCCACCATTTCAACGGCAGACGATCTCGGATAAACGCCGATGGCCCCTGGTACGGGCGACGCATGCGTCGCCCGTGCAACGGTTCCCTTCGTGGGGGCTTCTCCCCCGTGCCTGCTCTCTTGTCTTTTCCGCGAAAGCGGGAACCCAGATTCGTCGAACCGGAAAGAGGGCCGCACATCGCGACGCCGTTAGAACTTATCGTAAGGGCCGCCCCCGAAAGGCTCGGTCCTCCCATGTAGTGCGCCGGCCACTCCAGCCTTGTGAGTGGGTGCCATGGCTACGCCTCGTAGCCATGTCTTGCTCCTGCGAGAGAAAGCACATGCTTACGCGAGCGTAAGCATGGCACCCGAATCGGATGCCGAATCGAGACGACTCACCATTTGAGCGTAGCCGGCATAGCAGGGTGGGTTCTCAACCCACGCGTCACTTCAGGTCCTACGAACCCGTCTCGTCTGTTGTCTCCAAACGGACGATGGCTCCGCAGACCGCCTCCAGATGACCGAGATGGCGAACAAACCGATCGATGGCATACGGCTCGGTCGGAAGCACCAAGTCCACCGTTTCTGAGCGTCCGAAGTGGCGATGAGGATCGCCGCGAAGGCTCACCTGTACCAGGACATGTCCCAGGGCGTCTTTACACGAGAAATGCAGGTGAGCGCCGCCTCCGGCGTACTTCGCGTCAAACGTGCCCAGTTCGACCTCGCGATGGTCGTCGGGCGAGCCGGGAATCCCCGGAGCAACTCGGCGGCCCCGGGCAAAGCATCGTAGCCCACATAGAGTTCCACGACGCCCGCGAAACGCCCGTTCGAAGCGCGAATACACAATTCGATCACGTCATTGTCGAACCACAGGACTTCGATCTCTGCGCCGCTGTTCAAGTGTATGCCTCCGACTGATCAGGGATAAGAGCTCACGGCGGACGCCACCCCGGAAATCACCCGCATCTGGTGATCGCAAATAACGAGCAACGGCGCTCTATCCGCGATTGCCTTCACATCCACGGGAACACCTACAACTCGATCCCCGGGATCCACTCGGCCCGCACGGGAGGACCGGCGATGATCTCGACCGTATCGTTCAGGGAGACGAACGCGTAATGTGCCCTGTCCCCCGTTGCGAGAGGATAGCGACTCGCCAATTTTTCGATCCAGGCCGAGTCTTCGACGATCAGCAGAGGAAATGTGAAAGGCGTTCCGGGACCGCGCACCTGAGGCAGATCGTCGGGCAACCACGTGCCGCCGAAGTATTCCTCTTCCCAGCGAAACGCTATCGCATCGTCAAACGCCAGCAGCAAGTCCCTGGGAGGGTTGTCGCGGACAAGCGAGAAGTACATGCGGATCTCCAAACGCCAGGGCGGACGCGGGCCGAACGGTGCGAAGGAAAATCCGATGTCCGCGCAATAGGAACCGATCCCCTCGACGGGATTCCATTTGACGCAACGACTCTGGCCCACGCCGGACACTCTCACCTTCCTAGCCATGCTCACGCAGTTTCCCAGCGCATGCCGCACGCGACCAGTCTATCATCTATCGTTCGTCGACGCATGTTCAATTCTGTGAGACTCTGGATTCTCCGTGCTTGACCAACCGGGGGACGACCGAGAAGGGCAAAGCGCAACAGGGAAGACATGCGAAAGCCTAGAAGACGGTGGGGCAAGCCCCAGCCTACCGCTGCGTCCCGGCACATCCTGTGCAGGCAGAATCGTCGTGCATCGGAGAAGACGGCGGGCACGGCCCACCCTACGTGTCGCTGCTTGTCTCGTAATCTGCGGACCATCTCTTTGCTCTCTCCGATGGTCCGCCCCTCCGCGTGCTCGGCGGCCTCTGCGGTTGAATGCCCCTTCGGAGCGACAAGAAGATAACGCCTCACGGTGTCACTACGAACGGGATCAGCCGGCCTGGTTCAGGGCCTCGCGGCAGAGGTCGCGATGCTTGTTCTGGTCTTCGGAGCCGTCGACGCCCACGGCGCCTTCCCGCCATGCGGACTTGGCCTGGTCCAAGCGGCCGAGCGATTGAAGAGCCTTGCCCCGCCAGTACTGGGCCGCGGCCTCCTGCGGCTTGTTCGAGCGTCCGACGCCGATGTTCTCGGGATAGGCCAGGGCCGCTTCGAAGTCCGCCAGCGCGGCGGCGAAGTCCTGGCCGTCGAAGCGAATCCGGCCGCGGGCCATGTGAGCCTTATGGTAGAGGTCCCACGTGATGGTCTGACCTTCCCAGTTCACGACGTACGGCGTGGACTCGAGCAGCTTGATCGTGTCGTCGTGGAGCTCCTCGTCGAGGTAGGACTGGGCGAGCAGGACGATGACGTCGGCCCGCCGCAGCTTGTCAGGCGGCGTCGATTCGAGCAGCTTGATGGCGTCCGGCCGCTTCTCCTGCGCGATGAGGATCTCGGCGAGGTCCCTGTACAGCGGCTGGTCCTTGGGGCGGGCGTCGATGGCCTTGCGATAGGACTCCGCGGCCTTGGTCAGGTCGTTCTCCTCGGCCCAGGCATAGAGGCCGAGATTTCGCCACGCGACGCTGAGCGACGGGTCCAGCTCGACCGCCTTTTGCCAGTGACCCGCCGCCTCCGCCGTGCGGCCGAGATGGGCGCAGAGATCGCCGATGAGCAGGCGAGCCTGGGCGTCCTGCGGGTTCTCCGCGATGGCGTACTCGAACACTTCCAGTTCCTCAGGCCGCGAGGGGAACACGCAGTCCCTGCGGGTCGTCGCGGCACGCTGGAGCCAGCCCCCCGAGACGGGCGTGCCCTTCGCGAACCAGGCCATGTAGTACAAAGGCAGCGGACTGCGCTCGTTCGCCGGGACCGCGTCCACGCAGACGGCTGACACGAGTTTCGCGGCCTCCCGGGTCAGGCCCAGTTCCGCGAAGAGAAGGCTCGTTTCCAGCATCTCGAAGTCGTCCTCGCCGACAAATTCCCGGGCCTGGGCCGCGAAGACATCCATCTGCTTGGAGCCCTGCAGGGCGAGGATCGCCCGCGGCACGAGGTCGGTGGGATGCTGGTCCACAGCTTCCTGGGCCTGTTTGAATGCGGCGGCGGCATCGCCCGCGGCGTACAAGGCGACGAGCAAATGGTCCCTCGCGACGCTGTCTTTCGGATTCAGGTTCGCCGCGGTCTGAAATGCCTCGACGGCGGCCTGTTTATCGCCGAGCGAGGCGTGCGCCCGTCCCGCGAGATCCAGGGCCAGGGCCCGGACGCCCGAACCCAGCGACGCCTGCCTGGCGCAACCCAGGGCCTCCTTGGCGGCGTGCGTCCTCAGGCGGTTCACGCCGAGGAAGTACCAGGCCAGACCATCGCTCGGGTCGCGTTCGACCGCCTTTTGCAGCCGCTCGATGGCCTTGTCGCAGAGCGCCGCTTCCGTGTCGAGGATGGCCAGCGCCCGCAGCGCGGGGGCATATCCCGAGTCGTCGGCCAGCACGGCTTCATATGCTTCGCGGGCCTTCTTGCGATTCATCGCCAGGTCGAGCTTCTGGGCCTTGAGGAACTTCTCCTCGATCGTCAGTCCGGCGTCGGCCTTGTCCGCCCACGCGGCGCGGACCGGCGGGTCCGTCTTCGGAATCGGCAACGGCGTCGTGAACTGAGCCAGCACGACGCCCTGGCGGGTGAGAATCGAGACATCGACCGGACCCTCCGGACGCGGCGACAGAACGACCGTCTGCGGATCGCTCGGCGACAGGTCCAACTGCTTCGAGACCAGTTCCTTGCCCTGTTGAGTCAGAACGCAGGATGCCTTGGGGAACTTGCCCGTCGTGAGAATGCGCAACTTCAGTCCGTCCCCCTCGCGGGACGTCTGGACCGCGACGTCCTTCGTGGCGAACTCGAAGCCGTCGCCCAGTCCGTGCACGGGGTACCACCACTCGCGCCACGCGACCTCCTGCCTCGGCGCGAGCATGCCGTAATCGGATTGCGTCGGCAGCGGCCCGCTCTGGATCTCGATGTAGGGCCCATCATTGTCCGTGAGGTTCTTCTGGCTGACCAGGCCGAAATCCCACTGGCCCCAGGTCCAGGCCATCTTGCCGCTGAGCTCGTAGTGCTCGGCCACCTGCACGACGCCGCGGTCTGCGGGCACGTCGTAGCCGCCGAAGAAGTCGAACACGCAGTCCACGGAGAAGATCGAGGCCCACGTCTCGTAGTTCTTCAGCCAGGAGAGGTCCTTGCCCTCGTTGATCGGCCAGGAGAAGAACTGGACGCCGTAGTGGTCCGTGCCGAGCGTCATCGGGTAGATGAACCGCGTCCCCTTGTGACAGGGAAACGCCGTGCAGTTCCAGAAGTAGTACGGATTGACCGCGTCCACCGGGTTGGCGATGCGAATCTGCTCGTCGAGATAGGCCTTGCCGGGGTGCAGCGTCACGCGAACGGTCCAGCGGGTTCGCAGCGTTTTCTCCAGGTTGCTCACTTCCAGGTACGCGGAGCCGTCGGGGTTCGTCCCCACGAGGGCATCGACCGGGGAAAGGACGGTGACCGTGTGCACCTGGGGTCCGGCGTTCCACTCGACGCCGCCGCTGATGAAGGCGCCCCGCATGGCGATCATGCTCGGCTTGATCACGTTGTTCAGATGGAAGGTCTCTTTGCCCTGCGTCTTGTCGAAGACCGAATGCAGCCGGCCGCCGAGTTCCGGCAGGCACGTCACCTTGAGATACTCGTTCTCCAGGAACAAAGCCTTGTACGTGCGGTCCTCTTTGACACGGTAGAGATGGTCCTGCATCGTGTAGGGATAGACGATCGCCCCTTTGACGGTGGTCGAGAGTTTGATGCGGTCCTCGAGGGCCCAGAACTTCGGGTTCACGTCCTCAGCCCAGCCGTACGTGGGAATCGTGATAGTCCCCTCCCACGCCTGCACCTTCGCCCAGCCGGGCGTCGAGATGCACAGCCCGAGGAGAATCGCCGCCATTGTGCCGATCTGGTCCCGCCGCGAATCGTTCATATCACACCTTTCGAATCACGGATCCCTATCAATCAAACGCAAGACACGTCACAAAGATCGTATCGCGGCTGCGAATCGATGCAAGTGCGATCTGACGAGCTTCGATGAGC
>JBDKUU010000358.1:0-9691 GCA_039679525.1 Phycisphaerales bacterium
GTGGGGTGCGGATCGCCCGCTCCCTTCCCGGGCCCACGCGTACCAGCACGACATGCCGGACAGCAACTGAGCGGAGGTCTAGGTGGCAACGTCCTTCGACGCCACGGCGAGGATCAACCTCGACATCCGCGCTTTCGCTCAGGGCGCTCAGGCCGTCACGAAGTCCGGCGGCCAGATGGAGAAGGTGTTCAGCAACCTCAACTCCGTCCTAAGCAAGGTTGCTCTCATCGAAGGTGGCCTTGCCGCAAAACTCCGTACTTCGCTCGGCGTTTACAACTCGATCAGCACGGCCACGAAGAACTACGCATCAGCGGTTCAGGCCCTCCAGAAGAACGAGGCCAACAGCGCAAACGGCGCGAAGCTGATGACGCAGGCTTTTCAGCAGCTTCGCGCCGCCCTCGCACAGGTTCAGGGACTCAGCGAAAAGGAATATGCACGCCTTTCGCGAACCGTGGCTCTGTATGAAAAGCTGGCAAACGTCGTGCGCACACTTGCGTCGGCGCAGAAGAACATGTCGTCGATCACGCAGAACGCTGCTGCCGCCCAGCAGAAGGAGGAGCAGGCCAAGCGCAAGGCGGCGGAAACCTCCCAGCGCTTGTCGATCGAGGAACAGAAGCTGGCCATCCAGCGGGAGAAGCTGGCGCAGTCCGCGCAGCGCATCGCCCAGCAGGAACAGGCGATGGCCAACTCGCGCGCCCGTCTTGCGCAGGCGACGCAGAACGCGAACTCCGCCACCGTCTCGTTCTCCGGTTCCACGTTCGCCCTGCGCAACACGGTCGGCGAACTGGAGAGCGCGTTCCAGGCCCTGTTCAACACGCTGGTGAAGATCCCGACGGCTCTCGCCTCTGCCGCCATCTCACAGGAGGCCGCGTTTGCGCAGGTCGAGCGCGTGGTGGGCAAGGCCGAGTCCGCCTCGGTGGGCCTCCTTGAGAGGTTCCAGGAGATTGCCCAGCAGGCGCCGATCTCCTTCGAAGAAGTGGCCCGCATCGGTCAGCTCGGTGCGGCGATCGGCATCTCTTCCGAGAACTTGGGCGACTTCACCGACACCATCGTGAAGTTCTCGCTGACCACGGGTGTAGCCTCCGAGGAAGCCACGATCCTGCTCGGCCGCATCGCCCAGATGGAGAACGTGCCGATCTCCGAGATCGACCAGCTCGGCTCTGCGATCCTCGCCCTGGGTACCGCCTCTGCCGCGACCGACCAGGAGATCCTGCGCGTCAACGCCTCGATCGCCACCGTGTCGAACCTGTTCGGCCTCACAGCCCAGCAGACGGCCGGTCTTTCTGCCGCCCTTGCCACTCTTCAGGTCCGGCCCGAGCTGTCTCGTGGTGCCCTGACCCGCGTGTTCAACGAGCTGTCCACGGCCGTCTCCGAGGGTGGCACCGAGCTGAGCAAGCTCGCCAAGGTCATGGGCCTGACCGACGCCGAAGTGCTGAAGCTCTACAACAACCCCGCGACGCGCGGCGACTTCCTGCTGGCGTTCATCCAGGGCCTGAGCCGGGCCGCCGGAGCCGGTGGAGATGTGCAGGGTGTGCTCCGCGCGCTCGGGGTCAACGCGGTCCGCGACATCGACGTGTTCTCCCGCCTGGCCAACAACTTCGACGTGGTCAGCGAGTCCTTCGACCGGGCCAACGTCCAGTTCGCCCGGGGCACCGAGCTGAACCGGCAGTCGAAGGGCATCTACGAGACCACGTCGGCCGAGATCCAGAACCTCTCCGACGCCTTCAAGACGCTGCTCGCCACGCTGGGCGGCCCCCTTGCCACGGCCGTTGGCGAGGTCGCCTCGAACCTGGCCAACATGATCGGATTCCTGGCCCACCTCGGCCCGGTCGTTCCGATCGTCGGTACCCTCACGGCGGTTGCCATCGCTGGCGGTGCGGCCTGGGCCCTGTATCAGCTCGCCCTGTCGAAGACGATCCAGTCCCTGATCGCCACCCGGGAACTCCAGGCACGTCTCGGCGTCACCACGCTGAACGCCAAGACCGCGATCGACGTGTACCGAGGGAGCCTCCTGGGGGCATCCCAGGCGACCGGTGCGGCAGCCCAGGGGACGAACGCCTACACCGCTGCCACCGGGCGCCTCGCGGTCGCCACACAGACGGCCACAGCCTCCTACCGGGCCAACCTGGTGACCAACCAGCAGGCGGCCGTGGCGGCGGCGCAGGCCGTGGCTGCCACCAACGCACAGGCGCGAGCGGTGTCGGGCGCGCTTCCCGGTTTCCGCGCGTATGCCATCGCGACCGACTTCGCGGCACAGTCGACGCAGCGCAACACGGCCGCCCAGATCGCTGCCGTGCCGACGAGCAGGGCCCTGGCGAACGCAGCAGCTCTAGCAGCCGTCCCGCTGAGTCAGCAGGCGACGGCCACGGCGGAGAACACGGCCGCCCAGACGGCTTTCAGGGCGGGCACTTTCGCCTCCGCCGCATCCATGCAGCAGTACGCGGCAGCCGCGAACACGGCCGTCTTCGCTCAGCGGGGTCTGGCCACGCAGACGGCCACCACGAACGCGGCGATCACGGCGGGCGCCGCAACGACGGCCCGTGCAACGACAGCCATCGCGGGCACGGGGCTCGCCGCCCGCGCCGCCGCCTTCGCGTTCGGGCCATGGGGTCTGGCGATCTCCACGGCGGCCATCCTGCTCGGGCCGCTGATCGGGCAGATGTTCGACTTCCGGTCGGAGTCGGAGAAGATCGCCGCAGCCGCCTTCGAGGCCAGCGGTGGCACCACGGCACTGGCGAACGCGATCAAGGCCGACACCGATGCCGCGATCAAGGCGGCCGGAAGTGTCGGGGCGTACAACAAGGCGGTTCAGGACGGCTCGGCGAGTGCCCTCAGCGCCATCGGTGTGTACCGGACGGTCACGGTCCAGAAGAGCGACCTGGCGGACCAGGATGTGCGCTCGGCCGAGGCTGCGCGCACCGAGGCGAAGGAGCGCCTGCGGGCGATCGAGGCGACCAAGGGCTCGAAGAGCGCCCTGGAAGCCCAGGCGAAGGGCCACGGCGTGGGTGCGCAGGCGGCGCAGCGCTACCTGCGCGAGATCGCCAAGGAAGAGGGGATCGTCCGGGAGGCCACGGCGGCGCTCGGCGAGAACACGGCGGCGATCGGCGAGAACACCAAGCAGTGGCTGCTGGATACGGCGCAGGCGGCCCTGGAGACGTCGAGGCTGGCCGACGGCAGCAAGATCAGCTCGGATGCCATGGACCAGCTCGCTGCCTCCGGCGTGAACGTCGGTGACGTGCTGAAGCTGTCGCTCTCCGACCCACAGGCGGCCCTCAAGCAGCTCGACGCAGCGATCAAGACGGTCAGCGCGACGGCCGACAACTACTCGCTGGACGTGAACAGCGACTACAGCAAGCAGCTCATCAGCGATGCCGCTGCGGCGGGTCGCCTGAAGGACTTCCTGGAGGCCCTGCGTACCACCGTGGCGGCCGAGGATGATGCCACCACCAAGTCGGCCATCTCGAAGCAGCTCCTCGCCGACGCCCTCGACAGCAGCGGCCAGTCGGCACAGTCGGCCAGCGGAAAGATCAAGCTGACGAAGGAAGCTCTCGAAGATCTCGACACGACGGGCGAGGAAGCTCAGCAGGCAATTGACCAGCTCGCCCAGAACTTCGAGAAGTTCGGTACGCCGTTCGACGCCTTCAAGACGGCCGCCGAGTCGGCCTTCAAGGGTGCGAGCGACGCCGTCGACAAGTTCTCGTTGAAGTCCAAGGGCGGCCTGGACGCGTATATCAAGGAACTGGAGAAAATCGCCAAGGCGCAGCGTGACTGGTCGGCGAACCTGATCAAGATCGCCGCTACTCTCGGCCCCGACGTGGCCGAGCAGTTCCGCAAGCTGGGTCCCGAGGCGGCGCCAGCCGTTGCCGAACTGGCCAACCTCTCGGTGAAGGAGCTGGAGAAGCTGGGTCCGCGCCTGCGGGAGATCGGTGCCGACGCCACCAGCAACCTCGCTGCGGCCATCATCCAGAACTCCGGGAAGATCGAGAACGCCACGCTTCAGACCAAGACGATCATCGCCGACGTCTTCGGCAACCTGATCGACAAGGCGAAGACGAGCGAGGACTTCGCAACGGTATCGAATCAGTACGCTGCCCTCGTAACGAAGTTCAGCCAGCTCAAGGGCGTGAAGATCGACATTTCTGCCGATGACGCGAAGGCATTCAAGTCGCTCAACGATCTGAGCCTCTACCTGGATCTCGTCGGGCAGAAGAAGGTAAAGCCCGAAATCGCCATCGACATCATCAAGGCACAGGGTGACATCACCAAGCTCCAGGAATTGCTGAAGAACGCGAACTTGAACAAGGAGGGGAAGGCCACTCTCAATACTCTCCTTTTCCAGGCTCAACTCACTCAGCTCACCACGTTCGTGGATGGCTTGGAGGCCGAAGGCAAGCTGGACGCAAAGGGCAAGGGCAAACTTTCCGACGAGGAGTACCGGGCGAAGGTGCTGGCCCTGACGCAGTTCCTCGCATCTTCCGAAGGACAGGGCCTGCTGAACCCGAAGGGCAAGGCGCAGCTCAACGACAAGGACTACCGAGCGCAGATGCAGGCCCTCGCCAACGCGATCCTCGGCAAGGAGCAGGCTGGTGAGTTCGACGTCAACGGTGACGGCAAGCTCGACGACGACGAGTTCAAGGCTCTGCTGGAGGCCCTGAAGCGGGCGGTCGCCGACGCGAACCGGGGCAAGCTGAACCCGAAGGGCACCGTCACGCTGGCCGGTGTCGGCAACTTCAACCGGCAGCTCGGCGGCATCGTCCAGGCCGCGTACTCGGCAGGCAGTCGGATCACCAACGCGCTGACCAGGTCGGCCACGGTCTCGGTGGGCTACTACTACTACCAGAAGAACTCCCCGCCGAAGAGCTACGCGGCGGCCAACGGCGGCTGGATCAACGGGCCCGGCGGCCCGAAGTCCGACGTCATCCCGGCCATGCTCTCCAACGGAGAGTTCGTGGTGAACGCCGCCTCGGCCAAGCGCTTCGGGGCCCTGTTGGAGATCATCAACCGCTCGGGCGGCCGGGGCTTCGGCGGCGTCGCCAAGCGCCTGCTGGACACGGGCGTGACCGGTGGGGCCAAGCAGGTCCGGGCGCGGCAGGGCGGCGCCGGGACGACGATGCTGGGCGGCAACAGCGCGGTGCAGCAGGTGCCGCCGGAGAGCGTGTCGGTCTTTGCGGCCCGACTCGCCCTGCCGTCGCAGGGTCCGACGAACGTATTCAACATCAACAATCAGTACCCGCAGGCGGAGCCCACGTCGACTACGATCAACCGGTCGCTGGCGTACGCCGCGACGATCAGCGGGGTGTGAGCGGATGGCGACGGCATACAAGATCAACGGCTATACCATCGCGGGCAACGCCCTCTCCTCGGGCATGTACCTCCTGGAGGGCACGGAGTACGCCCCCGCCCTGGCGCCGCGCCGTGCCGTCCTCGAAGTGCCTGGTGCGCACTATGCCATCCCCCAGTGGAACGACCCGCTGTCACAGATCACGGTCTCGCTGAAGATCCGGATCGTCGATCTCACGCCCGAGGCGCTGGCCTCCCGCTGGAACACCCTCATGGGCCTGCTCGGCATGGGAACCAACCAGCCCATCACCCTCACGCGGGTGCGCGGGACGATCGAGGAGACGGCCGACGCCCAGCTCGTCTCCATGAACACGCCGGACTTCTCCTGCCCAAGCGACCGGGCCGACGCGACGATCATCTTCAACATCCCGGGAGGCGCCTGGCGCGGCGCGGAGACCACGGTCACCTTCTTCAACAGCTCCTCGAACACGCTGGCCAACGCGCTGTCCTCGACGGTTCCGATCGCTGACGCCCTGCTCCTGTTGAAGGGACCGGCCACTTCCCTCACGGTCACCGACAACACCTCCAGCACGACGATCTTCTGGGGTGACGGCTCCTCGTCGGTCAGCTCGGCGCAGTGGCTTCTGATCGATCCGCGCTACATGCGCGCCCGCCTCCAGTCGTCCGAGGTGTGGACTTTCACCACGGGAACGAACGTGACCGGTGCGCTCGAATTCCGTGGATACGGGCCACTCACTTTCACGTCTCGCGGGTCTGGTGCATTCGGGAACAGGAGTGGCACTTTCACCGTTACCACTGCTGGTGGAAACAATGGAGTTCAGGTGCGATCCCGGTATGCGGTGGTGTAGCTCATGGCCCTGGTGAACACGCTCGTCGTACGCTTTCGGGTCTACGCTCCGGATGGCGCAGTGCAGGGAGTTCTTCCGCATCCGCTGTCCTGGGAAGCGGGCATTCCTCTCAACGACATGCCGTCGCTGAACATGACCTACCCTGACGGATCCGATGCGGCGAACCTGCTGAAGTCGCCCTGTGAGGTCGCTCTGGAGTTGCGCGATCCCATCACCGGAACCTTCACGGAATACCCCGGCTGCCGGTTCATCAACATCCGCCGTTCCGTCGACCTTGCGGACCGGCCGCGCATCATTTCTTTCACCATGCCGTCCTACGGGTGGATGCTGAAAAAGGTCCGCTGGATGGACCCGGACAACCCGCGCCTGAACAAGGAAAACCAGATTGTCTACAGGGCGACGATGAGTGCCGCGACGCCCCTTGTCGACATCGTGAACCTGGCTCATGCGCGAGGCAACGTGCCGGGTCTGACGGTTCCCTTCACGCCGTTCTTCGATTCGAACGGCGACGGCTGGCCCGAGATCGTGCGCAACGTCTCCTTCGACTACGGTCAGGACGCCTGGTCGATCCTCGACTCCTTCTCGCGTCAGGGGTTCTTCGACTGGCGGATGAACAAGCGTGCCCTGGAGTGCTTCAAGACGGACGGTGCCCTGAAGCGACTGCTCGACACCGACACGGGCGTGCACATCCACAGCATGCTGGCGACCACCGAGGAGCCCGTCGAGCGCACCTGGGAAGAGGTCGCTGGTACGGCCGTGGCCATCGGTGACCAGGGGCTGACGGCGGGCATGGTCGTCATGCCGGACAACCCGACCAACTATCCGTGGGGGAAATGGGACGAGGCAATCTCGGCATCCGGCGTCAAGGACGTGCAGGTGCTCGCCCAGATCACCGACAACCTGCTGGCCACCAAATACAAGGCGCGCACGCAGTACACGAAAAAGTTCACCTGGACCGAGGGCGCCCCGGTGCCCCTCGTGGATTACCGGCCGGGCGACTTCATCCGGGCCATGAGCGATGCGACCTCCGGCGCCCAGAAGGCGTCGATGCGCATCTACCAGGTCACCCTCTCCGGGACCGACCCGTACGGCGTCGGCATCTCGCTCACGCTGAACGACCGCTTCACCGACCGCGCCCTCCAGCAGGAACGCTGGATCGCCCGCGCCTCCAACGGTGGCGGCCCGGTGGGCGGCGGGGGCACAGGGGCGGGTGGCGGCAAGCCTCCGGCCCAGCCGGTCGACACCACGCTGCCGAAGGCGCCCGTGCTGAACACGGTCACCAACGATCCTTACTTCAGCGAACTGGGCGACCCGGTTTCGATGGCCGACGTTGCCTTCACGGTCGTCACTCAGGACATCAACAACCGCGAGATCGACATGTCGCGGTACATCGTTCTGGCACGGCGCAGCGACTTCAACTGGCAGCAGGCGCGCACGGTCACCGTGCCCCAGCCGGATTCCCCGTCGACCGGCCAGGTGATCCATGCCAAGATCCCCCTACTGGATTCCGGATATTCCTACGAATTCCGAGTTCAGGCGGTGCGTCTTTCGGGGTATGTATCGGATCCGTCGAACGCCATCACGCAGACGATGGCCTACCCGACTACCCCTCTTGAGCTTCCGTCGGCGCCGATCCTTTCGTCGAAGCTCAGCACGGTAAAAGCCGAGTGGGACGGCAAGGACAACACGGGTGCCCCGTACCCTCCGGAGTTCCGCGAAGTACAGGTCGAGGTCTCGATCAACAACTCGACCTGGTTTCACGCCGGGGACATCTTCTCGCCGGGCGCTTCGATCATCATGAGCGGCAAGGGCGGCACGCCGACCTGGAACGTCGGCGACACGGTCTACGTGCGCTTCAAGGCGATGAACAGCGCAGCGGTCATCACGGGGATCTCGGCCGTGGCGTCGATCGTCGTGCTCGGTGTCGTAGGTCCGGACATCGCCGCAAACACGATCACTGCAAACAACATCGTCGCAGGCACGCTGACGGCCCAGCAGATCAAGGCACATAGCCTCTCCGTCGAATCACTCTCCGTCGGAAACCCGAACAATGTCGTCGTCGACCCGACGTTCTCCTCTGCCACGCTGAACACGGCGCGACTGACTCAGGCGATTGCATCGTCTGCGACGAGCCCTACGTTCTCGCAGTGGTCGATCATCGCAAACACCTCGATCAAGATCGAGAACAATTCGGCGACGAGCAACTTCAACCGTTTCGGATTCACAAACAACTCGCTGGTGAATTACCCGCTCCAGACTTTCCCCGGCCCAAGTCTGACCAGCAATGAACTGGCCATCCCCATCACGAGGCCCGGCAACACGGACGGAGCACTGACCGGCAACGTCAAGTGCCGCTTCGTGGTCACGGCAACAGGGATCCCTGCCAGCCCTGGTGCGGCCACGATCAACGTAGCCATGCTTACCCGCCAGTTCCAGAGCAGCGGCGCTCCGGTCTCAACGGCTGGGGTCATTCAACCTGATTTCACCATCTCGACAAACGGAACATACACCATCGAATCCGTGACCGGCTGGAACCCGGCAGCCGGAACGGTCAGCTATATCCCCTATCTCTACGTGAAATTCGAAAATGGCGTCGGCACCGATGTGGCCCTGGAGTTCACTCAGATCGAAATCTGGCAGGAGTCCTCGGTCTACATCGGCAATGGTCTGATCAAGACTCCCCTGCTGGCCGCGAACGCCGTGACGACGGACATTCTGAATGCCGACGCCATCACTGCGAAGCACTCAATCAGGTCTGCTTATTACGAGATGGTCAGTCAGTCCGGCGCAGCCGTCATCAAGATCACAGAAAATGCGAACTTCGCTGGCCAGTCCGGAATTCGCTGGGACGGTCTCACGAACTACGGCCCCCGCATTTTCCAGGCGGACGCTTCAGGTACAGGCGGCTGGGATCCTCGCGGATTCGTCATCACCGGACCCGAACAGACGACGAACTCTTCGGGTCGAGTGGACATGCAGTTTGCGTACGGAATTGCGAACTCGAAAATCACGCGTCAGTACGGCACTGAGACGATCAGCTATCAGGGCATTTACTGGGACACGTCGACTGCTAGATTCCGCATCGGCGGAATGTTCAACACGGGACATTACAACAACGACATGTTCCGAATGGACCGCGTCGGGTTCCAGAACGGAACGTACTCGTATGGTGTCGTCACTACGCGCCGGTACTACCCGATCCTCTGCCCGAACGGCGGGACGACCCCGGTTACCAGCTCGATCTACCAGTTCCCGAGTGGAACCGAGGGTGGCTTCCAGTACGTTTCCAGCTCGGGCGTGAGCGAGGTATTCTTCATCGCCATGTGCGGAACTCCGTGAGGAAAAATGCCAGCAATCGACGTGATCCGGCACGTCATCCGGCCACACGAACCGGCCGGTGACGAGGAGTACGACCCGTCGCACGACATGCTCATCGTCGTGCACAAAAACCCCAACGATCCTGACGATCCGACCGAGTTCGGCCAGCACATACGACTTCAGGGCCTGTCCTACCGCAAGGAGATGTGGGGACTGGCCGACTA
>JBDKUU010000359.1:0-7901 GCA_039679525.1 Phycisphaerales bacterium
GAACCGGGTTCCGCCTGCGACCTCGGCCACGCGGTTCCTCAGGTCGGATTTCGCCCAGTCCGGAACGCCGACGAGTTTCAGAGCGCCCATCTCCATGGGGGCGGTCGTCTGGACATAGCCTTCCGCATAACGAAGGAACGCCCCGGAGGCCGCCAGAAAACAAAGGACCGCCACGGCCTTGACGATGGAAACCCAGGGCCAATTACGGATTGCCTTAATCCTCTTTTCCCGGGCCCGCCGGTTGCTCTTCCAGGAGCTGATCCGCTCCCTTAGACTGAATCGTTGCGCCTTCCTGGCCACGAAAAACCCTCTATCATTTCTGATTGTTGATGTTTGATTGTTGATTTGGCGTTCGCTCCGTCGCGAGCCTTCTTCAAATCAAAAATCGACCATCAACAATCACACTTTTCTTGTTTGTCTCTTCGCCGCCGCCGTCCGGACGATCCGGACGCACAGCTCGCTCATCGGGATGCCGGCCTTCGCCGCCGCCTTGGGGAGCAGCGAATGCGTGGTGAAACCCGGAATCGTGTTCGCCTCCAGGGCGTACGGCGTCCCGTCCTGGTCCACGATGAAATCGATCCGCGAGAAGTCGCGGCAACCCAGGGCGTCGAAACAGGCCATCGCCGACTCGGAAATCCGCGTCCGCACCCGCTCGTCCTCGATCGTGTCGAACAGGTACTCCGTCCGGTCGTCCACGTATTTGGCGGTGTAATCGTAAAACCCGGTCTTGCTGCGAATCTCGATGATCGGCAGGGTCCGGCGGTCGAGAACGCCGACAGTGACCTCCCGACCCGCGATGAATGACTCGATCATGCAGTCGCCGAACTCGTCGCGAACCTTGCAGGCGGCCGCGACCGCTTCGGACCGGCTCTTGACCAGGTGGACGCCGACACTGCTTCCCTGGCGGATCGGCTTGACCACAAACCGCTCGCCCAACACGCTCAACTGTCTGTCCAAATCGGCCGGATCGTCGCCGGGGGCGAATTCCACGACCGGCGGCACAGCCACGCCCGCGGCCGTGAAGAGCCGCTTGCTGGCCATCTTGTCGAACGCCAGCCGGCTGGCCTCGGGGCCGCATCCGGTATAGACCAGGCCGCGATCTTCGAAGATCTTCTGAAGCTGCCCGTCCTCGCCGAACTCCCCGTGCAGGGCCAGGAAGAACACGTCGATGTCCTTTCGATCCAGGATCTGCATGTCGTCCGGCCGAATGTCGGAAACCACGACGTCCACGCCGCCCTGGCGGAGGGCCTCGGCGACGCATCGGCCGCTCTCCAGACTCACTTCGCGTTCGCGTCCGACGCCGCCGCGCAGCACAGCCACGCGCAACGGTTGCTGCTTCTGTGTCTTGTCGCACGTAGGGTGTGCCGTGCACACCATCTTCTTGGCATCGAACTCCGCATTGGTGTGCACGGCACACCCTACGGAAGCCCTCGACTCCTTGTTACTCATCCGCGGCAGCCTCAAATCAACAATCAACCATCAAAAAATCAAACTTCAGCACCTACTGCCAAATCTCCAGCTCCAGCTCGAGGTCGACGTCGAACTGCTCGTGGACGCGTTTTCGAATGACCTCGATCAATTGCAGGACGTCCCGGCTGGTGCAGCCATCCCTGGCGACGATGAAGTTCGCGTGCTTGTCGCTGACGACGGCCCCGCCGATCTGATGCCCCTTGAGGCCCGCTCGGTCGATCAGGGCGCCGGCCGCCGCGTCGGGCGGGTTCTTGAACACGCAGCCGCAATTGCGGGTGTTCAGAGGCTGGCTGTTCTTCTTGTAGATCCAGCCTTCCTTGACAGTCTTCATGATCTTGTCCGGGTCGCCCGGCGTCAGCTTGAGCTGCGCGCTCAGAATGAACCGGGCCCTGATGTTCACGCAGCGATAGTCGAAGATCAGCTCGGGCTTTCGCTTCTCGAAGACGTTGCCGTGGATGTCCATCAGCGTCACGGCCTCGACCGCCGAGCCGATGTCGCCGAACCGCCCGCCGGCGTTCATGCGGACCGCGCCGCCGACCGAGCCGGGAATGCCCGTGAGGGCTTCGACGCCGGAAAGACCTTTTTGCACGCAATCCAGCACGAGCTTGCTCAGCTCGGCCCCCGCCCAGGCGGTGACCTCCTCGCCGTGGAATTCAGTCTTGCCGAACTCCTCGCCTTCGAGCTTGACCACCGCGCCGCGGACCCCCTCGTCGCCGACGAGCAGGTTGGACCCGAACCCCAGAAGGAACACGGGGACGTGGTTCTCGTTGCAGCGATGAACGATCTCCTTGAGCTCCTTGGCGTTTCTCGGCCGAATGAAGTAGTCCGCCGGGCCGCCGAGTCGATACCACGTGTGCGGGGCCAGCGGATGGTTGGGCTCAACGATTTCTTCGTAGCCGCTGAATATACTCATCGGACACCTTCCAGACATCGCCGGCCCCCATGGTCACGACCACGTCGCCGGCGTCGACATTTTTCTCCAGATAATCGCATACCGCGTCGAAAGTCGCAATATGCTGTACGTCGGCGCCGGTGGCGCGGATCCGCTCGGCGAGAATCCCGGCGTTGACCGCGTCGCAACTGGCCTGGGAATCCCGTGCGAAGTAGATCTCCGGGATGATCACCTTGTCGGCCTGAGCGAAGCTGTGGGCGAACTCGTCCAGCAAAGCCTGTGTGCGGCTGTACTGGTGGGCCTGAAACACGCACCAGAGCCGCCGGGGCTGATACCGCTCGCGGATGGCCGCCAGACTCGCCCGGATCTCGGTCGGATGATGGGCGTAGTCGTCGAGAACGGAGATGCCGCCGTGCTGCTCCTTGAGCATGAGCCGGCGATCCATCCCTTTGAAGCCGTCGAGCGCTTCGAGGATCTGCTCGGACCACGGTACGCAGGACCGCTCCGCGGCAGGTCCGATGCTCAGGGCCATCGCGATCACGGCCAGCGAGTTGCGGACGTTGTGCATGCCCGGCAGCGAGATCCGCGTCGGACCCAGGAGCTTGCCATCCTGGTACACGTCGAAATGGTAGAAGCCGCCCTTCTGCTGGACGTTGCGGGCAGAGATATTGCACCGGGGATCGAGGCCGAAAGTCACAACAGATTGATGATGGATGATCGATGATGGATGATTGGAGGCGGAAGACGCGGACGGCTCTTCAATAATCAATGATCCATTATCCTTCATCAATTGCAGCACCTTGCGGACATTCGGATCTTCGCCGTTGGCGACGAGGACGCCGCCCGGCCGGATGTTCTTCGCAAATTGGTGGAACGAGTCCACGATGTCCGCCTCGTCCTTGTAGCAGTCCAGGTGGTCCCGCTCGATGTTCAGGATGCAACCGACGCTCGGCTTGAAGTTGTGGAAGCTGCGGTCGTACTCGCAGGCCTCGACGACGAACAGGTCCGTGTCGCCGCAGCCGGAGGAGCCGTCCAGTTGCAGGACCTCGGCCCCGACCACGAAATTGGGATCGACGCCGATCTGCTTGAGCGTGTAGACCAGCCAGCCGGTGGTGGTGCTCTTGCCGTGCGTGCCGCTGATGGCGACCCCTTCGAAGTGGTCCATCAGCTCGCCGAGAAACTGGGCGTACTTGAAGACGCGACATCCCCTGCGGCGGGCCAACTGCAGCTCCGGATTGCTCTCTTTGATCGCGGCGGAGATGACGACGACCTCCGTGGCGGGATCGAGATTTTCGGCCTTGTGCCCGGTATAGATATGGGCTCCCATCGCGTTGAGGCGCGACGTGACAGCCCCGTTGTTCTGGTCGGAACCGGTGACGATCGCCTTCTTCCCGATCAGGATCCGGGCCAGGCCGCTCATGCCGACGCCGCCGGCCCCGATGAAATGGTACCGCCCGCCCGCAAGTTTCAAACGACTCATAATATCGACGACCTCATACCGGTGAGCCGCGATCCGGGCCTCGGAGATTTGAGATTTCAGATTTGAGATCTCAGAGGGACCCGCCACCGCAACTCCGTGCGTCCGGGCCCCGATATCCTCCACGCTCATGGCATCCTTTCCGTCAACGAGAAGTGTGAAGTGTGATTGTCGATTGTTGATTTGGCTGGCGCCTCGCGTCAGTCTCTTCAAATCAAAAATCGCAAATCACAAATCAACCTTCACAACTTCCCTGCCTTACCATCGGCAGAGTCTAGCAAAAACCCACACCCAAAAAAAGGGCAAATCAGTACTGATGCGCGAAATCCCAGCCTGGCGGGGCGACATGCCCCTGCCCATCGACAGGAACACCGCCTGCCCCCCTACTTGTCCCATTCTGCCCACAAGGCAATCCCCGCCACAATTTAGGAGTTTTATGTTGGACTTGGCCCACGCTCGGACGATATCATGGGGAAGGAAGGTTGGATGTGACTATTCGATAGTTCAGGTGCGTATTGCAGCGAGATTTGCCTGAAACCCCGCGCCGAGTTCCGTGCGGCGGGTAATCCCCTGCGAGAATCCAACTACATTCGGTGTGCGAAACTTTGAAAGGATGGGAGATGACCGCACGACCTCGTCAGCAGGGACTCTGTCTGAACATTTTTCGAAGAGAGTCCCCCGCGACACCACTCAAGAAACGAGCCGCCATCCCGGCGATGGCTTTGATGCTCATCCTGCCGGCCTGGACGTCTCTGGCCGCCGCGGGCCCGATCGGGACGCCGACTCCTCCGCCCGCCCCGCAGGTGACTCCGATCATTAGCGCAAGCTACCCGACGGACCTCGACGGCAATCGCATCAGCGACGACTTGGAGAACAACGCCGCCCGCGAGGGAGACCTGTCCATCGCCTCGACGGACATGGTCGAGGTGGAGCTCATTTTCAGCGAACCCGTCACACAGCAGCAGATCGACGACTTTCTCCGCCTGGACGGGCAGATCACGTACATGTACCAGGCCGTCTCGTTCGGCTGGAACGGCTGTCTCTCTCGCCAGGCCATAGACTCGCTGCCCTCAGTCATGGGACCCGCCCTGGTCCAGGTCGAGGCTGCCCAGCAGATCCAGTACTGCATGGACACGGCCACGCAGACCGGACGGGTTCGGCCCGTGTGGAAAGCGGGGTTCGCCGGCGTGGCGAACGGCCTGCGCGGCAGCCCCGACACGACGATCGGTTTCCTCGGCGGCGGCGTCGACGCGACCCATGCCGACCTGAAGGGACGAAACGTCTACTGGACGGACTTCACGGTGGACGCCGAACCGACGCCGGTCGACTATGACGGGCACGACACCCTCGTGGCGGGCATCGCCGTGGGCACCGGAACCGCCGGCGGCTCCGGCGACGAAGAGTTGCGTTTCACCTACACCTACGCCGATTCTTCCTATCCGACCTGGGGCCACGTGACGGATCCAATCAGCCTGCCCGCCCGCTCGATCACGATGAAATCGTCCGCCTGGTGGACCGGCCAGACCTCGATCCTGGATCAATACCGCTGGACGCGGGGCACCGACGGGACCGACAGCACCCGGGAGGTTGGGAGCTTCCTGAGGAGCCAGTCGCCTGCGGTCCTGACCAACACGTTCACGGGCTCCCCCAGCGACATCTTCGCCACGGTGCTCCTGGACTACGACACCCGCAGACCCGTGGAGAACGTCACGATCGTGACCTCGGTGACCCCCTACCCGGGCCCCGGGGACGGCCTCAACAAGTTCAGCGGCGTGGCCCCGGGCTGCAAGTGGGCCGCCGTCAAGGTCTTCGACAGGGACGGGTACGCCAGCTCCAGCGACATGGCCAGGGGCCTCGACGACTTCGTCCTCAAGTGCGTCGACAAGAACATCAAGATCGTCAACATCAGCATCGGCTATATGGCTTTGGGGATCCCCGCCCAGAGCACATCGCTCCGGGACAAAGTCAACACGATGGTCAACAACGGCATCGTCGTGGTGGCCGCGGCCGGCAACGGCGCCAACGATGATTTCGAGCTGTACCGCACGATGTCGGACCCGGCCCGGGCCGCGATGGCAATCACCGTCGGCGCCTCGAACGATGAGAACGCCGTGACCGAGTACTCGACGTACGGCTTCATCATGCCCCGCGCCAACGTCGGCGAGGACTTCAAGCCCGATCTGATCGCCCCCGGCGGCTCCTATTCCTACACGGGTCTTCTGTCCGCGGAAAGCGGCTCGTCGGACGGCCTGGGCATGGACAAGGAGCCCGACGATTACGCCAGCGGGGTCGGCACCTCTTTCTCGGCCCCCTTCGTCTCCGGCTGCGCGGCCCTGATCATCGACGCGATGAAATCCAAGGGCATCGCCTGGAAGTTCGGTTCCGCCGACCACCCGCGGTACATCAAAATGCTCCTGTGCGCCACCGCCAGCGAGACCAACACGACCCGCGAGAGCAAGCAGTTCAATCCGACGCTCAGCCGCGCCGCGGCCGGGCCAGAAGGATTCCCCGCGGGCAAGGACCAGCACGAAGGATACGGCATCATCAACGCGGACGCCGCCGTGGAGGCGGTCTGCCAGACCTACGCCGTGGGTTCGACGGTCACCGCGGACCTCGGCGGCAACGCGTCGGCCAAGCGGGTATGGGCCCGGACGGTGGAGCTCAAGACCGGCGTGGACATCGATCTGTCGCTGGCGGTCCCCGACGGCGCGGATTTCGATCTGTATCTGTACAGTTCGGTCCCCAGCAACACGGGCGCCCCGGTGATCCTGCGGTCGAGCACCGCCGCCAACGCGGGCGACGACGAGACTCTTCAGTACACCCCGACGGCCTCCGCAAAGGCCCTGCTCGTGGTCAAGCGAGTCTCCGGGGCCGGGACCTTCACGCTCAAGTCGATCCAGGCCGGCCCGCCGGTCGCCAGCGATCTTCAGGCCAACGGCGGCATCAACTCGGCCGTGACGATCACACTCGTGGCCACCGATGACGGCAGGCCCAACCCGCCGGGAGCCCTGAGCTATTCGATCGCGTCGCTGCCCAAACACGGGCGCCTGGAATCCGTGAGCGGCACGGCGATCGCGGCGGTTCCCACGAAGCTGACCAATCCCGCCGACAAGGTCGTCTATCGCCCCGACCAGGACTGGGTCGGCGACGACAGCTTCACATTCTACGCACACGACGGCGGAAACGCTCCGCTGGGCGGCCAGTCGAACACGGCGACGGTGAAGGTCACGATCGTCAGCGAGATCACCGTCGAGTACCAGGTAACGGACGGCATGGACGACGCTTACTGCGTGAAATGGGGCATGCAGCAGTCGACGGATGAGTCCATCCTGCTGGTCGGACAATACGCGGCGGGGATGCGGTTCCGCGGCGTCAAAATCCCCCAGGGCGCCGCGATCAAGAGCGCGACGCTGAAGATCCGCTCCTGCTCGACCGGCTTGACGGGACAACTCGATGGCATCCTCTATGCAGAGGCCGCCAATAACGCCGAGGACTTCAGCGCAAGGAAGATCTCGCAACTGACGAAGACCGACGCTTCCGTGCTCTGGGCCTGGGGCGCCGACGCGCCCTGGACGGCGAGCACGTGGTACGAGAGTCCGAACATCGCCGGCGTCGTTCAAGAAGTCGTGGACCGATCCGGGTGGAAGTCGGACAACGCGATGGTCATCGTCTATTGGACCACGACCTATTCCGGCAGCGATCGCAAGATCTGGGCCTACGACGGCAACGCCGCCCATGCGGCCAAGCTGGTGATCACGTACCAGCCGAAATGATGGAAACCAGCTCTCGGATCGGAATCTCAGGAGGACCTTATTGACCGGATTGACCTCGTTGACAATGGGGTCAATCTGGTCAATGAGGTCAAAAAAAAGCCCGGGTTCGCCCGGGCTTTTCTTTTATTACGCTTCTACGCTTCTACGCATCCACGCTTCTACATCCTCACACTCCCGCGGCTTTTCGCAGGGCGTCGACCATGTCGGTCTTCTCCCAGGTGAAGTTCGGGAGGTTGCGGCCGAAGTGGCCGCCGTGCGAGGTGTCCTCGAAGATCGGCCGCAAGAGGTC
>JBDKUU010000360.1:0-12985 GCA_039679525.1 Phycisphaerales bacterium
TTCCTTCGGGCCGTCACCGGAGCGGCGGCCGGCGTGATGGCGGGAGTGTCGCTGGCGGCGGACCGTGCGCGCGGCGTCGCCATCATCGTCGATCCGGCGGACGGCGTGGCATCCTCGACGCCGGCGCGTTGGGCCGCCGGCGAGCTCGAGCGAACGCTGACGGAATGCCGTGTTTCTGCTCGCGTTTACGCAGACGCTGCGCAGGCTCCGTCAGAGCATCTGCGAATTGTGACGGCCGGAATGGCTTCGTCCGCCGCGATGAAGGCGCTCGATGCCGCGGGAGTGAACGCTGAAGCGGCGCCGGAAGCGATCGCGCTATTCCAGCAAAGAGACGGCGTCTGGGCGTGCGGGCACGATGCGCGAGGGCTGACGTACGCGCTGCTGGAATTGGCCGATCGCGTGCGCCATGCCGATGACCCGTTGGCCGCGCTGGCGGTGCCGGAACCGGTGGTCGAGCGTCCGGCCAATGCCGTGCGCAGCCTCACGCGGCTGTTCACCAGCGACATCGAAGACAAGCCCTGGTACAACGATCGCGAGATGTGGCCGGCGTATCTGTCCATGCTGGCGGCGCAGCGTTTCAATCGTTTCAACCTCGCCCTCGGCATCGGCTACGATTTTCTGCGAAATGTCACCGACGGCTACTTCCTGTTCGCCTATCCCTTCCTGCTCCCCGTACCGGGTTACGAGGTTCGCGTGCCGCAGTTGCCCGACGCTGAACGCGACCGCAACCTGGAGATGCTGCGTTTCATCAGCGAGCAGACCACGATGCGCGGCATGGAGTTTCAACTGGGCGTCTGGATGCACGGCTACCGATGGCTCCAGAGCCCGAATCCGAACTACACGATCGAAGGGCTCACGCCCGATACCCACGGCGCGTACTGCCGCGACGCGGTGCGGGCCCTGCTCCAGGCCGTTCCGAAGATCAGCGGCATCACGTTCCGCATCCACGGCGAGAGCGGCGTGCCCGAGGGAGAGTACCAGTTCTGGAAGACCGTCTTCGACGGCGTGGCGACCTGCGGGCGCAAAGTCGAGATCGACATGCACGCCAAGGGCATGAGCCAGGACATGATCGACGTGGCGCTGGGCACCGGCCAGCCTGTGAAGATTTCGCCCAAGTATTGGGCCGAGCACCTCGGCATGCCGTACCACCAGGCGGACATACGCGAGCCGGAACGGCCCCGCCCCGGAGCTTCTGCGACGGGCCTCATGGCCCTCAGCGCCGGCTCGCGCAGCTTTCTCCGATATGGCTACGGCGACCTGTTGCGGGAAGACCGCAAGTGGGGCGTGCTGCACCGCATCTGGCCCGGCACGCAGCGACTGTTGATCTGGGGCGACCCGGTCACGGCCGCGGCCTACTCCCGCGCCTTCTCTTTCTGCGGCAGCGACGGCGTGGAGATCATGGAGCCGCTATCGTTCAAGGGACGGCGAGGCTCCGGCGTCGCCGGCGGTCGCTGCGCGTACGCCGACAAGTCGCTGAGTCCGCGATGGGACTGGCAGAAGTACGCCTACAGCATTCGGGTGTGGGGGCGGCTGCTGTACAATCCACGGACCGATCCGGACGTGTGGCGGCGCGCCATGCGAAAGGAGTTCGGTCCGGCGGGCGAGGATTTTGAGAAGGCGCTTGCCTGCTCCAGCCGCATCCTGCCCATCGTGACCACGGCCCACGCGCCTTCGGCGGGCAACAACACGTACTGGCCGGAGGTCTATCTGAACCATTCGCTGATCGACGCCGCGCATCCGGGCCCCTACACGGACAGCCCGGGGCCGCACGTATTCGGCGCCGTGAGCCCGCTCGATCCGCAGTTGTTCTACCGCATGGTCGACTTCGCCGACGATCTGCTCAAGGGCGAGCGAAGCGGCAAATACACCCCCATCGAAGTGGCGCAGTGGATCGAGGACTGCGCCGGCGCGGCCTCGGCGTCGTTGGCGCGAGGCGAATCGCGGGCGACGGGAAAGGACCGGCCCGAGTGCCGCCGATTGACCATCGACATCGCGGTGGCCGCGGATTTGGGCCGCTTCTTCGGAGCGAAGTTCCGCGCCGGAGTTCTGTACCACATCTTCGATCGGACGGGCGATCGCGCCTCGCTGGAAGAGGCTCTGAAAGCCTACCGCGCCGCACGCGAGGCGTGGGCCGGAATCGTCGCTCGCACAAAGGACGTTTACGTGTCTGACATCACCGTGGGCGAACTGCGCCATCTGCGGGGCCACTGGTCCGACAGGCTGGCCGATATTGACGCGGACATCGCGGCCCTGGCGGCCAGGCTGGAGTCTGCCAAGCCCGCGCAGACAGAAGGGCCGATCGCGCGAGCGATTGCTCAGGCTCTCGGACGGCCGCAAAGGCCCGCCGTCGCCGGACGCCACACGCCGCTGGCCGCGTTCCAGCCCGGGCGCGCCTTGACGGTGGAGTTCACTGCCCAGAAGGATTATGCCTCCGTGCGGCTGCTCTATCGTCACGTGAATCACGCCGAGCGTTGGCAGAGCGAACTCATGGAGTCCAGTGGAGGCCTCTGGCGCGCCGCCATCGGCTCTGAGTACACGCGGAGCCCGTACCCGCTTCAATACTACTTCGAACTGAAGGAGGGGCCGGAGGCTGCTGCCCTCTATCCAGGTTTGGGCGAGCAGCTTGCGGAACAGCCGTACTTTGTAGCACGACAATCAGCAGGAATGTAGAAGGTTCTTATCGAGGCATTGACTATGAGAATGAGACTGAGTTCGATCCTTGCGGCCGTGGTGTTTTTCGCTTCGACGGGCGTGTTCGCCCAGGAGAAGAAGCCCGATCCGAAATTCTACATCTTCCTGTGTTTCGGCCAGTCGAACATGGAAGCCGGGGCCCGGCCTGAGGAGCAGGACAAAGGCCCGGTGAACGAGCGGTTTCGGATGCTGGCGGCGGTGGATATGCCGAGGCTGAACCGAACGATGGGGAACTGGTATCTCGCGGAGCCTCCGCTCAATCGCCAGGAGAACAACATGGGACCGGTGGATTGGTTCGGCCGGACCCTGGCGGCGAATCTCCCGCGAGAGTATCGCGTGGGCGTGGTCAACGTGTCGGTGGCCGGGGCCAAGATCGAACTGTGGGAAAAGGACGCCTATCAGGACTATCTGAGCAGCGCCCCGTCGTGGATGCAGAACATCTGCAAGCAGTACGACGGCAATCCGTACAAGCGTCTGGTCGATATGGCGAAGATCGCCCAGAAGGACGGCGTGATCAAGGGCATCCTGCTGCACCAGGGCGAATCGAACCCCAACGACCAGCAGTGGTGCAACAAGGTCAAGGGCATCTACGACAACCTGATCAAAGACCTGGAGCTCGATCCGCAAGATGTGCCGCTTCTGGCGGGCGAACTCAAGAGCGAGGAAGAAGGCGGCAAATGCGCCGCGTTCAACACCGTGGTCCTGGCGAATCTGCCCAAGACGCTTCCCAACTCGTACATCATCTCCTCGAAGGGATGCCAGGGCGTGTCCGACGGGTTTCATTTCAACACGGCGGGCATGCGCGAGCTCGGCACGCGCTACGCGATCCAGATGCTGAAGCTCCAGGGCTTCGAATACAAGGAGACTCCGGCGACGCAGCCTGCCGGCTTCGCCATGAAGGTCACGGACCGAGGCTATCTGGACACCCAGGGCTTCAGCGTCATCCTCTATCAGAGCACGTTCCACCGTATCTTCGTCGACCAGAAGAACACGGCCATGGAGATGATCCTTCATGGACAGCGCATCGCCACCAATGGCGACGTGCGTCTGGTCCCCACGCCGGAGCAGTGGGACGCGGTCGCCGAGCTCAAGAGCCGCGACGCCGACAAGGACAACAACCGTCTGGTCGCGCAGCTTTCCTTCCCCGACTACGAGATGAACTACCGGTTGGAAGTGGCGGCCGAAGCGGGGGGAGTGCGAGTGAGCGTGAACCTCGACAAGCCGCTGCCCGAGAAACTTGCCGGCCGGGCGGGATTCAATCTGGAGTTCCTCCCGTCCGCGTACATCGACAAGAGTTACGCGGTGGACGGCAAGGTCTTCGGCGTGTTCCCGCGAAGCCCCCAGGACCCGATGCAGAAAGTCCTGCCGCCGGCCGGCGATCCCAAGAAGCTGCCCTATCAGCAGGCCTGGGACGAAGACAAAGGGTACACGCAGCCGCTGCCCTTCGCCGCCGGGACGAGCATGAGATTCGCCGCGGAAGATCCCCTGTGCCGCATCAGTATCAGCTCGGAGACCGGGCCGCTGTCCCTGTATGACGGACGCAACCGGGCCCAGAACGGCTGGTTCGTGCTGCGGACTCTGATTCCCGCCGGCTAGACGAAAGACGCCGTGGTCTGGCACATCCGACCGGACGTGATCCCGAACTGGACGCGGCCGCCCATGATCGCCCACAGCCAGGTCGGCTATGTCCCCGGCCTGCCGAAGGTCGCGATCATCGAACTGGATCCGAGCTTCGATGGACCTCAGTCGGCGAAGGTGCTTCGTCTGGCGGACAACGGCTCGTACGAGCCTGTCTTCGAAGGCCCGATCTCGGCCCGCACGCCGTGGCTGCGCTACGCCTATTCGAAGTTCGACTTCTCTTCCGTCAAGGACCCCGGTCTGTACGTGATCGAATACGCCGGCCAGCGAACCGAGCTGTTCCCCATCGCCAGAGACGTCTACAGCCGGACTTGGCAATCCAGCCTGGACGGCTATCTCGCCGTGGAGATGGACCACGTCTCGGTGCGCGAGGGCTACCGGCTCTGGCACGGCGTCTCGCACCTCGACGACGCCCGCCAGGCGCCCACGAACACGCGGCACTTCGACGGGTACTCGATGGGCGCGAACACCGATTCCCCCTTCCAGGCCGGACAGCACATCCCGGGATTGAATGTGGGCGGCTGGTACGATGCGGGCGACTTCGACATCCGCGCCCAGAGCCAGTACGCGGTCATTCAAGACCTGGCCCTGGCGTATGAGGAATTCGGCCTCAAGTGGGATCAGCTCACCGTCGACGAAAAGGCCCGCTCCGTCGAGATGCATCGGCCGGACGGAATTCCGGACGCCGTGCAGCAGGTCAAACACGGCATCGTGCAGGTGCTGGCGCAGATCAAGGCCTTCGGCCACCCGATTCCCGGCATCATCGCACCCACTCTTCGCCAGTACACACACCTGGGCGACGGCGCGTCCAAGACTGACGGCCGCATCTATTCGGAGACGCTCGGCCTCACCGAGATGGAGGGCGACTTCTCCGGCGTCCCGGACGACCGCTGGGCCTTCACCACCAAGACGGCAGGCCTGCAATACGGCGCCGCGGCGTCGCTCGCCGCCGCGGCACGCGTGCTCAAGGGTTGGGACGACGCTCTCGCCCAGGAGTGCCTCGACACCGCCGTCAGACTGTGGGACGAAGAACACGCCCACCCGACCGCCAGCCAGTTTCAGTCATTCAACACCACCGGAGGAATGGCCAACGCGGCGGAGTGGAAGGCCGCCCTCGAATTGCTGATCGCCACCAAAGGCGGCGAGGCCTACAAAAAGCGCCTGCTGGAGATGTTCCCGTCGATCCGCGAGCGATTCGGGTTCGGCGGCTGGACGGCCGTGCACGCTCTGCCTTACATGGACGCGGACTTCAGGAAGCAGCTCGAGGAGACGGTCAAATCCTACGTGGCCCAGTTGGACACCGAGCTGGCCCGCACTCCGTTTGGCGTGCCGCCGAGCGAAAGCGGCTGGGGCAGGTCGGCCGCGGTGGTCGATCTCGGCATCCGCATGTACTTCCTGCACAAAGCGTTCCCGCAGATCGTGGGCACGGACTACACGTTCCGAGCCGTGAACTACATCCTGGGCGCCCACCCGGTGTCGAGCACGTCGTACGTGTCCTCCGTTGGGACGTCCTCGAAGCTGAAGGCCTACGGCAACAATCGCGCCGACAACACCTTCATCCCCGGCGGCGTGATCCCGGGCTACGTCGTCATCAAGCCCGACTTCCCGGAATGCATCGATGACTTCGGTTTCCTCTGGTTCGAGGACGAATACGTCATCGACGTCGCCAGCAAGTGGATTCTGGCGGCCAACGCGGCGGACGCGTTGGCGAAATGACCTGGGACCGAAGACGAAGCACGGCTACTTGGATTACGGCTCGGCTTCCGTCGCAAGCCCTCCGCGCAACAAGCGGCTGGGCAGGAATTCGTGTGCGCCGGCTCGCGGCCTCAAAGGGAGAAAAAAACGGAGAGGGCGGGATTCGAACCCGCGGTACCGTAAACGGTACACTGGTTTTCGAAACCAGCTCGATCAGCCACTCCGACACCTCTCCGTGTGGCTTCGCCGGGGCTCCCGCGACGCACGCTCTGTAAGCGAGCTTGCACGGTCGCCCCTGCGACAATCCTCCTATTGTACTGTCCACCGGCGGCCGGGCAAGCAAAAAAAGCCCTCGGGTGCAAACAGACGCACTCGCGGCGCCGTCGCCGGTTCGGGCTGCCCGATTGCCTCGCGGATTTGGGACCATCCCTCGATTCCCGCGGGCGCGTTCACGCGACGGCCCGGCGGTTCGCGGCGGGGCTGGGTGTGCGAATTCTGGTGGTCCCCGCGAAAGAAGGCTGGACGTCGGGCCGGGCAAACGGCATTCTAATGGAACTCGGGCCGGTGCTCAGGTCGCAGGCCGGCCGCTGACGAATGCCCCTTTTGGAGTACAGGTGGTTCGCTATGACGGAAATCGCCGCATCCCGCATCGATGATTCCAAACCTCGTGTAAGCGTCGTCCCCGCTCAGATCCTCGGAGCGTTCGTCCTCGTGACGACCCTGTTCGCCCTGTGGGGCTTCGCCAACGACATCACCAACCCCATGGTGGCGGCCTTCAAGAACATCCTGCTGACCAGCAACTTCGAAAGCTCGCTGGTTCAGTTCGCCTTTTACGGCGGCTACTGCGTGATGGCGATCCCGGCGTCCTTGTTCATCAAGCGGTTCAGCTACAAGGCCGGCATCCTGACGGGCCTTCTGCTCTATGCTCTCGGCTGCCTGATGTTCATCCCCTCCGGTTGGATGATGGCCTTTTGGGCGTTCCTGCTCTCGTACTTCGTGATGACGTGCGGGCTATCCTTCCTGGAGACCAGCGCCAACCCGTACATCCTGGCGATGGGCCCCGAGGAGACGTCCACCCGCCGGCTGAACTTCGCCCAGTCCTTCAATCCCATGGGTTCGCTCACCGGGATGTTCGTCGCCATGAGTCTCATCCTGGCCAACATCAACCCGATGACCGAAACCGGCCGGCGACTGGTGCAGGGGCTGGCCGAGGGACAGACGTACCATCAGCAGATGATCGACGCCGCCTCCGCCTCCTTGAAGGGAGTACAGAGTTCGCTTGGCGCCGCCGAGGCGACCCCCGCTGCGTTGCAGGCCGGAGTCACGGCCGCGTACAACGAGCTGATTCGCATGAGTCCGGACTGGACGGGCAAAGCGGCTGCGTCGGTGAAGGCCATCGAGGAAGCTTCGAAGGCCACCGAGGGACGCAAGGAGGCCGTCAAGGCCGCCAGGGCAGAAGCTCGCGAAGTCTTCAAGGGGCAGGATGCGTTCACCAACGTCAAGACGGGCGATCTCGATCTGGCCGCGATCGACGAGGCGGCGCTGGCCTCGGAGGAACTCGACCAGAGCCCCACGGCCGTCAAGCCGACGCTGGAGGCGGCGCGCGCGGAGACGCTGGCCGCCCTGGGCCGCTTGCAGCCGATCGTTGCGAGCGAATCGCCCGCGACGGCGGACATCAAGCAGGCGGTCGGCGAGGTCCTGCCGATGCTGGCTCACGCGTCCAGCCTCCTTCAGAGCATCGATGCCGGCGCGATGGAGTCGGTCCGCAAGGCCGCTCGGGAGCGTCTGACGACGATTCAGCAGGCCGATCTGAACGTGATCGTCGGTCCGTACTTCGTGCTTGGGCTGGTGGTGTTCGGGGTGCTGGTCGTGTTCGCGGTCACGCGGCTTCCTCGCAGCACCGGGGAAGACGACACAGCCATCAATTTCGGCCCGACGGTCAAACGTCTGTGGGCCAATCGCAAGTACATCGAGGGCGTCGTCGCGCAGGCGTTCTATGTGGGCGCTCAGATCATGTGCTGGACATTCATCATTCAGTACGCCGAGAACGAGCTGGCCATGCCGAAGACGACGGCGCAACTGTACAATATGGTCGCCATGGGCATCTTCGTGACCAGCCGGTTCATCTGCACCGCTTTGCTCAAGTACGTCAGCCCGGGTGGTCTGCTGATGACGCTGGCCATCGGCGGCTTCTGGCTGGTCTTCGGGACGATCTTCGTCAAGGGCATCGTGGGCCTGTACTGCCTGGTCGGCGTCTCGGCCTGCATGTCCCTGATGTTCCCGACGATTTACGGCATCGCGCTCAAGGGGCTCGGAGACGACGCCAAGCTGGGCGCCGCGGGCCTGATCATGGCCATCGGCGGCGGCTGCCTGATGCCTCCTCTCCAGGGCAAGATCATGGACATGGACGCCTTCAACCTGGGCTTCATGACCTTGTCCAGCACGCGGGCGTCGTTCGTACTGCCCTTGATCTGCTTCGTGGTCATCGCGATCTTCGGCCTGAGGACCTGGAAGGTGCACCGGCACAGCTACTGAGAAGAAAATCCGAAATCCGAATTTCGAAATTCGAAATAAGCACGAAGGCTCAAAACCTAAATGACCGAAACGGCGACACCGATCAGGCGGCAGCGTTTCGGTCATTTGAATTTCGCACTTTGGATTTGTTTCGGATTTCGATATTCGAATTTTACTCTGTGTGGAATACTTCCTCGACGGCCTTCCACTGCCCGCCTTCCGGCGTTCCCGGCAGGCGGGTTTGGAGCGGGTCGGTGTACTTCCACCATAGCTGCGTCACCTTGTCGTCCGCCATACGCTTCATGTCCGTTTCGAAGTCGTCGCCGACGTATTCGAAGTAGCTGAAGAGCACGTACTCGCCCGGGCTCACCTGGCCCAGGTAGATCGAGTAGTTGCGGATGTTCACTCGCTCCAGCGCGGCCAGGACGCCCGGCCAGACCGCCGCGTGCAATTGCGTGTACGCGAGGAGACTCTCTTGGCGGATGCCGACGATCGAGCCGTAGCGGAGCTTCATGTCACGCTTGCTGTACGCGGGGCCGGCGAAATGGAACACCTCGTCCCACTGCGACCACCATTCGCCTTCCCGCCGGGTCGGCAGGGGCTCCTGCAGCGGGTCCGTGAGCTTCCACCACTGCCGCATGGTCTTGTCCTTCTTCATCCTCGCCATGTCCGCGTCGAAGTCCCGGCCCGTGTACTCATAGTAGCCGAAGAGGTAGTCCCGACCGGGGGCGACCTCGCCGAGGTAGATCGAGTAGTTGTCCATGTGGGCTTTGTCCACGGCCTTGATCACGCCCGGCCAGGTCTCCGCGTGCAGCCGCTTGTATTCGGGGATGCTCTGGGCGGGAATCCCGATCACCACGCCGTGTCGCTGCACTTCTGATCGTCTCGCAAACGGGCATCCCGAACGCGGGCACGTCGAGCAACAACCCGGCAGGAGCATCGCAAGAACCGCGAAAGAGAGAATCGCATGTCGTTTCATGATCGGACCTTTCACATCGAACCGGACGTCATCGGTGTGCACGGCACACCCTACGCTGCCGCCCTTACCCTGTCGCCCGGCGTGGCTCGTAGGGTGGGGCTTGCCCCACCGATTCTTTCATGCAAAGACGATGTATAGCGTCACCATCACGACGAACAGGGCGCCCGCCATGAGCTTGTAGTTGAGCAGGCCCTTCCAGCCGGGGCTGCTGAGCGCTTCCCACGGGTTCTTCCAGACCAGCCGCTCACTTTGCGGCGTGTGCCGGTGCGGCCACTTCAGCGAGGCCGCGACCATAATGATCGAGCAGATCACGAACAGGTAGAAGGCCATCATCATGAACTCGACCGGCCAGCCGTGTTGTTTCAATCGCTCCAGCACCCCGGACATGTCGAGAATGAAGACGATGAGCCCGAGGACCGAGCCGACGGTCAACGTGGTCATGGCCGCCCGGCTGGACGCCCGGCGCCAGAAAATGCCCCAGACGAACACCGTCGTGATCGGCGGGGCGATATAGCAGATGATCGTATTGACGCCCTGGTAGATGCTCGTGAAGCGGGCGATGAAGGGCGACCACAAAATGGCCAGGACCATCGCAACGAACGTCGCGACCCGGCCGATCACGACCAGCTTGCGATCGGGCGTGTCCGGCCGCCACCGCCGGTACAGGTCGTAGCTGAAGAGCGTGGCGATCGAGTTCAGGGCGCCGGAGACCGTGCTCATCAACGCCGCCAGCAGGGCCGCGGCCATGAGCCCCGTCAGGCCGGGAGGGAGCAGGTGCGTGATCATGAAGGCGTAGACGTCCTTGGAGTCCGCCAGGGGCGGCAGCTTCCCCTGTTTGATCAGGGCCAGCGCGATCGTCCCCGGCAGGAAGAAGATGAACACGGGGAGGATCTTGATGAACCCGGCGAACAGGGGGCCCACTCTCGCGTGGTTCTCGTCCCTGGCTCCGAGGACCCGCTGCACGATCGTCTGGTCCGCGCACCAGTACCACAGCCCGATGACCGGGTAGCCGAGAAAGACCGAGTACCACGGCAGATTCGCCGGATCGCCTTTGGGACGCAAGACCGTCAACTTCACGGGATCGACGTTGGCGATGATGCCGGCCCAGCCGCCGGCCTTCACGTAGGCGACCGCGGTGATCGTGATGGCGCCGGCCAGGAGGACGATCGTCTGGAGCGATTCCGTCAGCACGACGGCCAGGAGTCCGCCGACGATGGTGTACAGGCCCGTGAGAATGGCCGCCGCGACGATGCTGTACAGGATCGGGATGCCGAAGAGCCCTTCCAGCACCAGGGCCCCGGTGTAGAGCGTGAAGCCGATGTGGACGACGATGGCCGAGAGAATCGAGACCCCGGCCAGCCAGTCCCGGGCGCCCCGGCTGTATCGCTGCTCCAGAAAGTCCGGCAATGTCGCGACCTTCGAGCGGAAATAGAATGGCGCGAAGAACAGGGACAGCGTGATCAGCAGGAACGGCGCCATCCACTCGAAGTTGCCGTGGGCCAGGCCGTTCAGATATCCTTCCTGGGCCTGGCTGACCAGATGGATCGTCGAGATGTTCGTCGAGAACAGGGCCAGACCGATGATGGGCCAGGTCAGTGTCCCGCCGGCGAGGAAGTAGCTGCGGTCCACGTCCCCCTTGCGGCGGCGAAGGCCCACCCAGCAGCCCAGTCCCACGATCACGACAAGGTACAGAACGATCACGGCCAAATCGAGCGACCCGATGGCCATCCTGCCCGCAGCCAGCACGCCTGCCGCCATGTCCCAAGCCCCTTCATTCCGAGTAAATCCCCAACCCCGTCGCCGATGCAGTATACGCGCTGCGGAGCCGAACGCAATCCTTTGCCTGCGGGGCAAGATCCTGTATGATGGCCCCAACGGTTCTCCGAGGATTTGAATGATTCTGTGATGAGGTGACACATGGGGCAGTATGCCGATCCAATCGCTCGCCGCTCCTTTCTGATGGGTTCTCTGGCCATTGCGGGTGCAGCGTCCGCCGGGAATGGTCTTGCCGCCGGGCCGGTCGGTCGGACCGGTCAGATCGGTCTTCGAGAGAAGTTCTTCGGTTGCATCGTCGGCTGCCACATCGGCTCGGCGATGGGCGCGCCGGTCGAAGGCTGGTCCTACGACAGGATCGAGAAGGAGCACGGGCTCCTCGACAAGCTGCTGCCGTACTCGCATTACGGCCGCAAAGACTGGGTCCGCGAGCCCGGCACGACCGAGGACGGCGTCGAGCGGCAGAAGCTCATGATCACCGCGATCATCGAGAAACAGGATCGGATCAACGCCGAGGACCTGCGGCGGGCCTGGGTCGATCACATGAATCCCAACGCCGCCGGGCTGGTCTCGGAGCCGTTCGAGGGCGCGCTGCTGGCGATGGCCAGGACCCACATCCCCGCGACCGACATCGGCAGATACTGCGACTACTCGGGCCTCGTCTCGCTCTCGCGTTCCTGCCATCCGATCGGCCTGATCAACGCCGGCGATATCCAGGGAGCCATCGACGACGTCCGCGAGATCGGGCAACTCTACAACACCGCGAACAGCCGGGGCATCCTCTGGGCCGAGGTCACGGTCACGGCCATCGCCGCGGCGACAAAGCCCGGTGCGACGGTCGACAGCGTGATCGGGGCGGTCTTCGACAACTGCGACAAGGTGGACACGCGATTCTTCCGGCCCGCCGGCATCCGCGGGGAGCTCGAACGGGCGCTGTCGCTCACGGCCGACTGCCGCGACGTTCGCGACATGCGGCGCAAGTTCGACTCGATCTACAGCGGCAGCGGAATGGTCTATGCCCACAGCTACGCCAACGAGATCGTCACCAAGGCGATCTGCGTCCTGCGGATGACCCAAGGCAATACGTGGGAGGCGATGAAGGCGGGCGTGAACATGGGCCGGGACACCGACTGCCTGACCGCGGTGGCCGCGGGCATCTGCGGGGCTCTGAGCGGTGCGGATTCGATCCCGCCGGAGATCCTCACACAGGCCGACTACGCGACGTCGGTCAATCCGCACACGAACTCCAAGCGCACGCTGCGCGAGAACTCCGACGGTCTGTACAACGCCTTCAAGGCCCGCTTGGCGAAGATGAAGGCCTACGCCGGCGAGATGGACCACGCGTGAGTTTCAAGTGTGAAGTGTCAAGTGTGAAGCGACGAGCCGCGCCCTTCTGACTTCACACTTCAAACTTGAAACTTCAAACTTCCTTCTACGGCCTAAGTTCGACTTTCATCCATCCGGCCTTGTGCTGGTCGAACATCCGGTAGGCGTCGATGGCCGAGCGGATCGGCTGCTCCTGGGTGATGACCGTCTCGGGCTGAACCGCGCCGCCGGAGACGATCTCCATCAACTCGGGGATGTACCGCCGGTGGGGGCAGTTGCCCGTGCGGATCGTCAGGTTCTTGTTCATCGCCTGGCCGATCGGGAAGAACCGCATGCTCTGCGGGTAGACGCCGATGATCGAGATGGTCC
>JBDKUU010000361.1:0-10631 GCA_039679525.1 Phycisphaerales bacterium
GTTGGGCCATCGCGCCACGGGCATCAAAACGCCGTTGAAGCTCAGCTCCGCCTGCAAAGGACCGAGAACGCTGGCGATCCCATGGGCAGCCAGATCGGCCTTGAGGCATTTGCCCCGTGCGGCGGGCTCCAGCCGAGCGAACTCCGCGTCGGGCGGCGCAACCGGGGCGAACCACGCCGCGGCGATTTGCACGCCGCCGATGAGGCGGACGTTCTCGCCGGGATAGGCGCGGTACACGATCGGCTTGCCCGATTCGCCCGAATCCTTGGTCTCGAGAACGAATGGCAGGGTACGAAAGTACTTTCCCTGGCGGAGATACACGCTGAGCCCGCCGTCGCCCAGGACGCGGGCCTTGGATTCGCGGATCGTGTCACGCGTTTTTTCCAGCGTCGCGAAGGGCTTGTCGATGGTACCGGGATTGACGTCGCTGCCGTCGACTGCGACGTAGTAGTCCCGAGCGAGAGACAATGAGCACATCACAAGCGTAAAACAGCAGAACAAGAGATGTCGTTTCATGCGGTATCCTCTGTCGTTGAATAATACCGTCGGCAGGGCGTCAGATCCGCGCCGACCAACCAGAGCATACCACAATCAGAGAATCAATCCAAGCCTAGGGAAGCGGTGCGTGATGCGCACCCTACAAAGACGCTGGGCCGTGGCTCGTAGGGTGCGTACCACGCACCGTCTTTGCCTCCGAACGCAAGGACCCTCGGCAAACTGCCACTGTCACCCGGAATCGAAAGTCCCCTGTTCCGATCTTCCCTCCAAAAAAAAGAAACCGGACTTCCGCGAGGGGTTCTCACGGAAGTCCGGCTTGTCAAACTTGTCACAGATTATCGAACGGTCGCGCTATTCGGCCGGGAAGAGCCGGACCAGGACGACCCCGTGACGCGGGACCTCCGCGCCGAACGTGCCGTCGAAGCTGCCGACGTCCTGCTGACGCCACAGGTCGCGGACGCGCATCTTGCCGCTGACGCCCAGGTCCGACCACTTGGCCGTGATCGTCTGCGGGACCTCGTCGCGGTTGAACAGGCCCACCGCCAGCGAGCCGTCCTCCATCTTCTTGGACCAGACCTCGCGAGTGCCGTCCTGCGACACGCGGGCCGCCTGCTTGCCCAGCGGATCCTGGCTCACTTCCAGAACCTCGTCGTTGGTCAGCAGGTTCATGGTGAAGTCGTCGATCCGGGTCAGGTCGCAGCCGATCAGCAGCGGCGAGCACAGCAGGCACCACAAACTGATGTGCGTGTACTGCTCGTTCGGCGTCAGGCGGCTCTCCCGCAGGTTCGGGCCCCAACCGACCAGGCCGACCACGAGCATGTCCGGATCGTTCCAATGGCCCGGGCTCGCGTAGGGGGCGTGGTCCGCCTGGGCGAATCCGATGCCGCTCATGCTGCCCCAGGAGTCGGTGATGTCGCCGGTGGTGCGCCAGCAGTTGCCGCCGACCTCGGCGCCCCATTTCCAGACGTCGCCCATGCCATACTGGCAGAGGCTGTAGACGATGTCGCGATCCACGCGGTCCAGGCACATCCGCATGAACAGATAGGGCTCCTTCATCTGGGCCAGCGTGGGCCGCGGGACGATGGAGCCGTAGCCGCACCAGTCGTACTTGAGGTAGTCGAAGCCCCACGCCGCGAAGCTGCGGGCGTCCAACTGCTCGTGCTGCCAGCTTCCCTCGTAGCCCGCGCAGGTCCACGGGCCCGGCGAGATGTACGTGCCGATCTTGAGGCCCTGGCTGTGGACGTAGTCGGTGAGGGCCTTCATGTCGGGGAAGCGCTTGTTGGTCAGGAGGCGGCCGGCTTCGTCGCGGCGCGGGCCGCCGACCGTCGCGTCGTCGGAGTCGCGGCGGACCATCCAGCAGTCGTCGATGTTGATGTACTGCCAGCCGTGATTGATCAGGCCGGACTTGACCATGGCGTCGGCGCTCTCGCGGATCTTCTTCTCATCGACCGCACAGCCCCAGCAGTTCCAACTGTTCCAGCCCATCGGCGGGGTCAGGGCGATCGTGTCGCCGACGACCAGCCGCAGTTCTTTCTTCGCTTCGCCCAGGTCGTTCGTGGCGACCATCGTGATCTTGTACTCTCCGGCTTTCTTGAGCATGCCGGTGATCTGGCCGGTCTCGCGGTTGAGCGTCAGGCCCTGGGGCAGATTCTCCGCCGAGAACCACAGCGGCCTCTGGCCCGAAGCGGCGATCGTGTACAGCACGGGCGAGCCCGGCCGCACGCCGAACACGCGGGCGCTGTTGATCCGCGGCTTGGGCGAGGGCTTCGGGGTCAGGATGACCGCCTCTTCTTTCGGGGCGTCCGCGGTCGTGGGAGCGGCGCCTGTGACTGTGAAGAAGGCGTCCGCCCAGTCGGCGTGATCGTAGTTCATGTCGTCGCCGGAATCGACGGTCAGGACCAGCTACTGGACGCCGGTGACGTCGATGTTCACCTCCTTGGCGGCGTCGCCGCTTTTCATCATGCCGCTCTTGAAGACCGGCTTGCCGTCGGCCAGCACGCGGAACTCGACGCTCCCGGGCTTGGCCCCGCCCTCTCTCGACGGATTCATCACTTCATCGTCCAGGCCGACCCACGCGTTGAAGCGGGCGCTGCCGCCGTTGAGTTGGACGTACAGCAGGCTGTCGGCGTGCGTGCCCACGCCGTGCTCGAACTTGCGGCCGGCGATCGTGATCGGCTTGCCGTCCACGGACAGATTCTTCCGGGCCTGGCCCCATCCCTGCTGGGTCTTGCTGATGTCGAGGTCGGACAGCCAGACCTTCCCCGGGGCCGTCGCATTCCCCAAACCGCCCGCCGCAACGCCGCAGCTCATGAGCGAGAGGGCGCACAACAACGTAAACACACGACATGTCATCATAACGAATCCTTTCCAAAACCTGGATATGTGTACGAGTAGGGAAGCATATCGGCCCAGGTGACAAGCTTCAACTAGTTTCTTGCCGAGGCCCGCCACGCGGGTGCATGACCGTTCCTGCGACGGGGTCGGCCGAATAGGATCGCGGAACAAAGGAGGGGATGGACAGATCCGGAATCCGCCGGCTCGCCGCTGTGCGACGGGCCGGCGGGCATTTTGCGCTTTTTGCCAATGGCATGGGCACGATGCTGCGCATCGCCTTGCGCACCGATTGAGGTCCCCGGCTTCTTTGGGGTTCATGCCATTGGCGCAAAGTGCAAAATGTCCTTCGCACGACCGTAGAAAAAGGGGACATTCTACTTTTCCATCAAACGCCACTCACGAATCGAATCCAGTCGAGATGGTTGACCGAAAATAGAATGTCCCCTTTTCTCCCGTCGTGAGTCTGTATCCCGATACACACTGGCTTGACTGACTTTCTGACGACGTGCGGTTAGAATGGAGGTTGCTGGATCACGAGACTCATGGAGAAGGGTCACCCTCAGGCAGTTTCCTTTTTTGTGGAGGAGAAAAGCGATGAGAAGATCGAGTCTGGTGATGGGATTGATGGCCGCCATGGCGCTGGCGACTGCGGGACGTGCGAACGCCACGGTGCTCTTCGACACGTTCGGTCCGGGTGACTCCTACGGCGCTTCCCCGTACAGCGTCGGCGCCTGGTTCGACAGTCCCTTCCTTCAGTGCGCCGCGTTTACGATCACCCCTTCGGAGTCGTATCGGCTGGACACGATCGAGGTGGCGATCTCCCGGGCCGTCAGTTGGCCGGGCGGTCCGATCAGTGCGAACGAGCTGACCGGCCGGCTGATTATCGCCGAGCCGCACTTCTTTTTCCCGATCCTCCAGGTTGAGAATCTGCTTCTGAGGATCTACCCCCTCAACGGCGACTTGCACTTCCTGAGCCTGCGGGGCCTGCGCAGACTTCTGAACCGCTGCGGTTTTGAGACGATTGCCCAGCGGCGCGCCGCCTGGCTCGCCTGCTACACTCTCGCTCAAAAGCTCGACCGATCGTAATCCGCGTGGGGAGAAAAGTAGAATGTCCCCTTTCTTTCTGTCGTCTGAAGCGACGATGCGGCGAGGCGTTCGCTGATGGGCTTTCCGAACTAATCGACGACGGCGGGCGTAGGGGATGCCGTTCGAGAGGCAGTCCGGCTTGAGAAAATCGAGAGGAGAAGATCATGACGATAGTGACCGAGATCGCCGCCGATGTGTTTCGGATCTCGACGTTCATCCCCGAGGCCGATCTCCAGTTCAACCAGTTCCTCATACGGGACGAGGAGCCGCTGCTGTTCCATACGGGATTGCGGGGGTTGTTCCCGGTCGTGCAGGACGCCGTGGCCGGGCTGCTGGACCCGAGCACGATCCGCTGGGTCGGATTCAGCCACTTCGAGGCGGATGAATGCGGGGCCCTGGCCCAGTGGCAGAACAGGGCCCCGAACGCCACGGCCGTCTGCTCGTTCGTTGGCAAGGTCGTCAGCGTGGACGATGCCGCCGCTGTGCGACCGGCCCGCGCCCTGGAGGACGACGAGATCCTCACGACCGGAAGGCATCGCGTCCGATTTCTCCAGACGCCGCAGGTTCCACATGCCTGGGACGCGGGCCTGATGTTCGAGGAGACCGAGGCGGTGCTGTTGTGCTCCGATCTGTTCCACCAGGGCGGCGACCCCGAGCCGGCGACCGAATCGGACGTCGTCGGTCGATTCAGGGAAACGCTCATCCGGTATCAGCAGGGGCCTCTGGCGAACTACCTGCCGTACACGCGCCACACGGAGCCCACTCTGAACCGCCTGGCCGCGCTCAGGCCCCGCGTTCTGGCCGCGATGCACGGCTCGACCTTCCGCGGCGACGGCGAGCGGGCCCTGCACGACCTGGCGACGGTCATGAGGGAAGTGCTTACGGCCGAGGTCTGACGAAGGGCCGGCGTTTCCCGAACCTGCGCGGGGCAAAACGGTATCTAAGAATAGGACCGCCGTACAAGGGGGAGGCACGGCGAGCCCGTTCAGGGGGTATGACGATGAACAGTTTTGAGACAGGCAAAACCGCCGGGCCGGCTGCGCCGGAGGTCTTGTACGCACCCAACGTCGAGGCCGTCATCCTCACCGACGACGGCGTCTTTCCGAACAATCGCAAGCTGCCGCTGATGATCTACAAGAAGGCGCTCAATACCGATATCCCGGACCTCGTCTCCCACGTGCAGGCGATCTTCGCCGACCACCACTGGGGCAACTCGTGGATCGACGGCATCTACGATTTCCATCATTACCACAGCACCTCACACGAAGTCCTGGCGATCTGCGGCGGGCAGGCCCGCGTCCTTTTCGGCGGCGAGCACGGGATCGAGCAGGACGTCTCGGCCGGCGACGTGATCGTCATCCCCGCGGGCGTCTCGCACAAGAGAATCCACTCCGAGGGCAACCTCGTGATCGTCGGCGCGTACCCTCGCGGCTTCAAGCACGACATGTGCTACGGCAAACACGAGGAGCGGCCCGCCGCCGATCGGAACATCGTGAGCGTGCCGATCCCGGATTCCGATCCGCTCTACGGCCCCGACGGTCCGCTGAGCGAACACTGGCGGCCCTGAGCCCAAGAGCGCCTCGCCAGGCGGGTCTGCGCAAGTGTTGTGGCAACGCCGAACAAGGCGCAAATACGAAGCACGAAATTCGAAATCCGAAACAAATCCAGAACTCAAAGCACGAATGTCCAAAACGCTGGCGCGGGGCGAGAGTCTGTTTTGAAATCCTCTACGCCGCCCGGTCGGTCTTGCCGCGGATGGCGGCCAGGAGCTCGTCGGCCGGGGCGGTCTTGAGGATGTAGGAATCGGCGCCAGCCCGGCGCATTCTCTCGACCATGCCGTCTTCCGCATGCATCGACAACGCAATCACCCGCGTGCCCGGCAGGTGCAGTTTGGTTTGGCGAGTCGCCTCGTCTCCATTCATCAGCGGCATCGAGACGTCCATGACGACCACGTCCGGCCTCAATCGGTTCGCCATGTCCACCGCCTCCCGGCCGTTGGCCGCTTCGCCGACGAACTGGATGTCCTGCTGTTCGCTGAGCAGCGTCGCAAGACCCTGACGCACGATCTCGTGATCGTCAGCCACCAGGACTCGCAGGACAGAGGACGGAGGGCGGAGGACGGAGGACGGATCGCGCTCGTCCTCCATCCTCTGCTTCGCACTATCGGGAACTGCGATGAAGATCGTGCTGCCTTTGCCGACGGCGCTGTGGATCTTCATTCGGCCGCCCAGCAGTTCCACCCGCTCGCGAATGCTGAACAATCCGAATCCGACGGCCGCCTTGAGGTCCTGCGGATCGAACCCCCGCCCGTGATCCGACACGATCAGGCAGACGCACCGGCCCCTTCGCCGCACGCGAAGAACCGCCCGCCGCACCCGGGCGTGCTTGACCACGTTGAAGAGCAATTCCTGGGCCGTCTTATAGAGGAAGGCCTTGAGCGGGTCGGACCGCAGGGCGATCTCGCCGTCGGCGTACACACGCACGTCCAGGCCGTGCTTGTTGCGGATCTGGCCCGCCAGCCAGTCGAAGGTCTCGTCCAGATCGGCCTGATACAACATGGCCGGGCTCAGCTCGTGCGACAGATTCCGCGAGGTCTCGATCGCGTTGGTCAGCATGTGGTCGAGCTGGGCCGCCGTTTTCTGAAGAGAAGGGTCGCCGCCCCGGGCCCGGTTGTTCAGCAGGCCCAGGTGGAATTTCACCGCGGCGAGCTGCTGCTGGAGATCGTCGTGCAGGATGTCCGCCAGACGCCTGCGTTCGCGATCCTCCGTCTGCGACAGCTCCAGAGTCAGCTTCTGAAGCTGCTGCGTTCTGCGCTCCAATTCCGCCGTGCGCCGGGCCACCCGGCTCTCCAGCGTTTCGGCCAGTCTTCGCAGCCCTTCCTGCGCCTGCTTGAGGTCGTCGATGTCCGTGGCGGTGCCGAACCATTTGACGACGCGGCCCTCCTCGTTGCACAGGGGGATGCCCCGGCTCAGGTGCCAGTGGTAGCTGCCGTCGGCACGCTGCACGCGGTGCTCGACCTGGTAGATCTCGCCCGTCTGGACCGCGCGCTCCCAGGCTTTCACTGTCGGCTCCACGTCGTCCGGGTGCAGGACCGGGGCCCAGTGGAAGCTGCCGTCCGGCGTCGGCGCGATGCCCGAGTACTCCTTGTACCGTTCGTTGTAGTAATCGACCCGCCCGTCCGGCTCGGCCGTCCAGACCAGTTGCGGCGTCGCGTTCGCCAGCGTGCGGAACCACTGCTCGCTCTCGCGCAGGGCCTCTTCGGCGTGTTTTCGCTCGGTGATGTCCTGCGCCACCCCTTCGACCGCGACCACCTTGCCCTCGGCGTCGAAGACCGGCACCTCCTGCACCTCCAGCCATCGCGTCGATCCGTCCTTGTGCCGGGTGTTGACTTCATACGGCGGCTGGCGAATCCCCTGGATGCTCTGCTCGGTGTGCCGGCGCACCTCCTGATTGACGGGGTGATCGGTGAGATACGTGTCGTAGCGGGCCATGAACTCGGCCGGCGTGTACCCGAGGATGCCGGTGATCGAGTCGCTGAGGTACTGGAAAACGCCCTGGGTGTCGTGCACGTAGACGAAGTGCGAGCCCTTGAGGTTCTCGATGAGCCGGCGATGGCGCGCCTCGCTCTCGCGCAGCGCGGCCTCCGCCCGCTTGCTCTCGGTGACGTCCCGCGTGATCGCCAGGATCGAGACGATGTCGCCGCGGGCGTCGAATTCGGGCACGAGCAGCGACGAGAAGTGCTGGCGGCCGAACGTGGGACTGTCGAAATCCGACTCGGCGGCCTGCTGCCGGCCGGTGGTCAGCACCCGCTCGAAACGCTCCTTCCAGAACACGACTTTGTCGGCGGGCATACCCAAGTCGGCGTTGGTCTTGCCGAGCACCTTCTGCCGCGACAAGCCGTACACTCTCGCGCCGTACTCGTTAATGTATGTGTGTCGAAGCTCCCGGTCGAATCGCGCGATCACCTCCGGCGTGTTCTCCGCCAGCGTTCGGTACTCGCGTTCCCGGCGCTCGAGCACTTCGTTGATGACCCGGAGTTCCTCCGTCTGCACTTGAAGCTCTTCCGTCTGCTCCTGGAGCCGACCGTTCGCATTCCGCAGAGCCTCGGCGCGATCCACCAGGGCGGCGGCCATCGTCGTTACGGTGTTGCGCAGATCGCGAACCTCGGCCGGCGCCTCGAGGTCCGAAGATGCCTCGATCACCCCGTCGCCCATCGTCCGCGCATCGCGTTCGAGCCGGCGAAGCGGCTCGGCGATCGTGTGGGCGGAAAGGGCCGCCAGCGCCAAGGCCAGCGAAGTGACCAGCAGGCCGACCATCACATCCTGGAACAGGGCCCATCGCACGGGCTTCATCGCAGTTTCCAGCGGACTGGCGGCTCCCGCCACCCAGCCGGTGTCCGCAACCGGGACGCGGGCCGCGACGCGCCGGTTTCCTTCCATCGGCGACGTGGTCACCCCTTGTGCGGCCTGACCGGTCAGGGCTTGCCGCAGCAGGGGATCGGCGTGCTGCCATTGCAGCCGGTCCTCCCACGTCAAGGGCGCGGGCGGACTGCGATAGACCAGTTGGCCCAGGCCGTCGAAGATCGTATAGACGCCGCCGGTGCGGCGCGCGTGCGGAAAGGTCAGTTCGCCCAGGCGCGTCGGCTCGATACTGGCCACGACCACGCCGAGCAGCCTGCCCTCGTCGTCGCGGACAGCGGCGCCCACCGCCACGGTGGGCGTGTCCAGGATGGCTCCCTGGGGCGTGAGATCGCCGATGGCCCAGGATTGGCCGGCCAGGATCTGTTTGAAATACGACCGGGCGAACACGTCCCGGCCGACGCCTCCCGATAGATTCGACGCGAGGATCTTGCCCTCCGGGCTGACCCAGTTCATCGAGCGGACCGAAGGGTGTTCGGCCGCCGCGACTTCGAGCACGTGCGCAATGGCCGCATCGCTGGGCGGGGGGGATGTCAGGATCATTTGGCCGATGGTGTCGAGCTGGCGGTGCAGGCCGTCGAGGTAGGCCGAGAGGGTCATCGCGACGCCCTGCGCGACGTCGGTCTCCGCCTGCATCGCCTGATCGCGTCGAGCGTTGTGCCGCTGAGTGTAGAGCCAAACATCGAGAGCCAGCATCGGCACCGCCGCCACGACAATCAGCAGGAACAGCCGCTCGCGGATGCCGGCCGGCAACCATCTCGCGGCCCATCGAGGCAAACGTGCGAACCGCCCGAACGAGAAGCGTCTGTTCCCGCCGTGCAGAGCGGAGCCGTTCGTCTTTGCAGCGTTTTGCCTTTCCTTCATCCTGTGCTTCTCTGGGGCACGAGCCCATGAAGATGTCGGAACATCGAACCAGAGGCCATGATCACAGAATGAAGTACTCAGGCAGTTACGCAGATGTGCTAGAGGGAATTGCCTAGGATCGCCTGACCTTGTACGTAATTCGCGGCTTGAGCGTGGTCACGACGCGGATCAGTCCGGCTTCGACCATGTCCGCGATCACCACGTCGATGTCTTTGTAGGCCTGGGGAGCCTCTTCGTAGAGCAGGTCCTTGTCCTCGCAGATCACCGAGCCGCCGAGCTCCGTCCGCGCGAGCGTCTCGGCGCGATACCGATCCTTGAGTCGCGCCTTGGCGGACAGGCGATTCCAGCGCCGGCCCGCGCCGTGGGCGAGCGACCAGGCGTTCGCCTGCTGGTCGCCGGTCGGAACTACGAGGTAGCTGAGCGAGCCGCGAGTGCCCGGAATCACGACGGCCGGCGCGTCGGCCGGGGCCGCGCCCTTGCGATGCAGCCAGCCGGGAGAGCCGTCGTATTGGACCGACGTGATGCTGTTGTGACAGACGTCGACCGCGGCCCGGATCTCGCAATGGAGCTGCTCGGCCATTCGCCGCGCGATCAAGGCGCGGTTCGCGACCGCCCACCGCCGGGCGCGGTCGTGCTCGCGCAGATAAACCGCGGCGTCTTCGCTGTCGGAGTGAAGTCCGTCCGATCCGTGCTTGTCCAGATGTCTTCGCAGAATGAGTTCGCCCAGGCCGCGAGAGCCGCTGTGCACGAGGATCGCCAGAGAGTGCTTCTGCAAGCCCAGGCTCTCGAAGGCCGCTTCGTCCAGGATCTCATTCCAGTCCTGCACTTCGGCGAAATGATTGCCGCCGCCGATGGTGCCCAGCGACAGATCCGACTCGGTCGATTCGACGCCGTACTGCGCCAGCCAGCCGACGGTGTCTCCCTCCCACGGGCTCTCCAGGCCTTCGAGCTTCTTGACGGCCCGATCGAGCTTGAACTTCTGGCGTTTCAGATCGGTCTGCCACAGGGCCATCCCGCATCCGACGTCGTTGCCGACGAGCTGCGGATAGAACACGCCCTCGGTGACGAACGCCGCCCCCACGGGATGTCCCCGCCCCGGATGCAGATCGGGCAACCCCACGGCCAGCCGCACGCCAGGCAGCTCCGCGGTCTTCTTCAACTGGCTCACCGCCTCCCCCTCGATCCAGTTCCTCTTCGAAGCCAGCAGACGAACCCTGCCGTCCTCGCTCAACGCACTGAAGCCCGACCCGCCCATCATAATCCCTCCAACCTGGCTTGGGCCTGCTTCCGCACGTCTTCCGACTCGTTCGTATCGGCAGCGAGTTCTCTCATGCGGTCAAGGGCGCCGTCCATCGACAGGCTGACCATCTCACAACCAAGCTTGCGAGTATCCCAATGACAATCCCAGAGACACTCGAACGCATATTCGGC
>JBDKUU010000362.1:0-5890 GCA_039679525.1 Phycisphaerales bacterium
ACAAGGCGCAAAATGCCCGCCGGCCCGTCGCGCAGCGGCGAGCCGGCGGACTCCGGATCTGTCCGTCCCTTCCTGTTGCCCTGCGATCCTATTCGGCCGACCCCGTCGCAGAAACGGTCATGCACCCCGCAGGCAATGCGAGGTTGGATTCTGCGGGGTCCGAGCGTGCAGGCTCCATCGTCCGTCGGCCTCGCCTCGGAACGATGGAGCCTGCGCCCAGCGCGTATCAGATCGGATGAGACACGAGGTCTATCGTGATGTGGGCAGAGTCAATTGGTCTTTCGGCAGCTTCTTGAGGCACAGGAACCAGTCCAGACATTGGTAGTCTTGGCCGGCCTCGGCGACCCGCTGCTGGGCCACGCCGCAGGAGTTCGGCGGGGGAATGATCACGTCGTCGCCGGGCTGCCAGTCGGCAGGCGTCGCGCATTTGTTGGCGTCGGAGGTCTGCATCGCGATCAGCAATCGCAGGATCTCCTGGAAATTGCGGCCGTTGGACATCGGGTAATAGAGAATGGCCCGCACCTTGGCCGTCGGATCGATGAAGAACACCGCCCGCACCGCCTGCGTGTTGCTGGCCGTCGGCTGGAGCATGCCATACTTCTTCGCCACGTTCATGCTGATGTCCTCGATCAGCGGGAAGGTCACCTCGACGCCCTGCATGTTCTTGTACTTGAGCCTCTCCCGAATCGTGCGCAGCCACGCGATGTGGCTGTAATTGCTGTCGATGGAGAGCCCGATCAACTGGCAGTTGAGGGAATTGAACTGCGGCATCATCGTGGCGAACGTCATGAACTCGGTCGTGCACACCGGCGTGAAGTCCGCCGGATGGCTGAACAGGATGACCCATTTGCCCTTGAAGTCCTGCGGGAAATTGATGGGGCCCTGGGTCGTCTGCGCGGTGAACGCCGGGGCATCCTGGCCAATGAGAGGCATCGTCACTGCGCCCGGGCGTTCGACGGCCGGCGTTGCCCCCGCCGACGGATCGCCCCTGTCGGCGCCTGCCAGCAATCCCAGACAAAACACGCCCGCCGCAACGCCCACAACCGTTGCCAGGACTCTCTTTGATCCCTGCATGCTCATGTGATTTCTCCTTGAACCCGGTTCGTGAAACGATTCCCCATCGATCGCAAGCGTTTACGCGTCGTCGGATCGTCGGTTCTCGGATTCCTCGAACTGGGTGCGGAGTCTCGGCAGGGCGTAAGGATAGCGCTGGCGGATGAATTCGAGGAGCCGCTCCCGCACGTGGCAGCGAAGGTCCCAGGCCGCGCCGGAGTCGGCCGCGCTGACCAGGGCCCGTAGTTCGATCGTTCGCTCTGAAGTGTTGGTGACCTGGAGTTGTCCCACCTTGCGGTCCCACAGGTCGGTCCCCTCCAAAATCCGTTTCAGCTCGGCCCGCACGGCTTCGACAGGCACCGAATAGTCCACGTAGAGCAGAACCACGCCCATCAAGTTCGTGGATTGGCGGGTCCAGTTCTGAAATGGATGTTCGACGAAGTAGGTGATGGGCACGATCAGACGCCGGAGATCCCACACCTTCACCACGACATAAGTCAGGGTGATCTCCTCGATGCGGCCGAACTCGTTCTCCACGATCACGGCATCGTCGATCCGCAAGGGCTGTGTGAATGCGATCTGCAGACCGGCGATCAGGTTTCCCAGGGTCTTCTGGGCGGCAAAGCCCAAGATGATCCCGGCGATGCCGGCCGAGGCGAGCATGGCCGCGCCCAGTTGGCGGACCCGGTCGAACGTCATCAGGATCGTCGCAAGCCCTACGGCGACGATCACCGCCACCGCGATGTGCCGCAGGATGGCGACCTGGGTGGAGACCGCCCGTAGGCGAAGGTCGTCCGCGGCGTTCGCGCGAAATCGAAGGAGAATGACGTCGCCCAGCCCATAGACCATCTTGATGAGCAGCCAGATGATCGTCGCGATCAGAAGGATGCCGAAGACTTGTCCGGCCAGGGCCCCAACCCCGGAGGGCAGATCGAGCGGCTCCATCGCCAGGTGCGCCGCAATCAGGACCAGTACCCACCGAAGGGGTCGTCGCAGATGGTGGATCAGCAGATCGTCAACCGACGAAGCCGTGCGCTTCGCAAGGCCGGCGAGCACCCGCACGAGCACGGCGTGAACCACAAGCGCTGCGCCGACAGCGACGAGAATCGCCCCCAGGAAGACGATCCACTGCCCTGCGTCCGCGGGAATCCCCCACATGCTCGTCCCCTCGCTACATCCTTGTCCCGTATGATGGCTCCTCGTCAGGAGCGGCGATCAACCCTGGTTGGGCTCGGCCGGCGTCGGCTGAGCCGGCACAGCGACGGCCGGCTCCGCGGCCTGCTTCTGGAGCTCCTCGATCTGTTTTCGCTGTTCGGCCACCAGAGCGTTCAGTTCGTCGACCTGCTTCTGGAGAGCGGCTGTCGCAGAGACTCTTCCGCTGCTTTGAGCCAACGCCTCCTGGGCTTTCTGGGCGACGGCCAGGGCTTCGTCCCGCTCCTTGCCGGCCGTATCGATCTGCCCCTGGAGCTGGTCGCGGCTCTGCTGTACGGCGGCGAGCTCGGCCTTGGCGTTGGCGATTTCCTTCTCCGCCAGGGCGAGACTGTGCTTCAACTGCTGCACCGCGGTCTTGGCCTCGCGGGCTTCCTGCTGAGCCTTCTCCACGGCCGCTTTGTCGCACCCGGAAAGAAGGACGAGGGGGCAGAGGACTAAGAACAGGCTGTAGACCGCAGGCCGGAGGCCGGAGGGCCGTTGCCTACAGCCTACAGCCTGCAGCCTGCCGCCTTGTCCAGTTATTCGTCCTCTGCAACCCGTCGTCACATTCATTTCGGCTCTCCTGCAAGCACCGGCTCGTAGATCTTGCTCCAGCGTCTATGGGGCCTGTGTTCCCAGAGACGCCTGTGATAGACATAACTGGCGATCAGAGGCAGCACCGAAGTCGCCTCTGCGAAAACCATCTGTTCGTAGGCGGTGTCCACCTTGCCCCAGGAGGCCGCTTCTTTCAGCGTCGAGCTGGAGCAGGCGCCGTCCCGGACGTCGGCGACCGTGATCTGCACGGCGTATTTGTGCACGTCGACCTCGTAGCCGAGCACTTCGGCGCAGACGACCGTGTCCTGAGCGAAGTTCTTCGGCACGCCGCCCCCGACCATGAACAGGCCCGAGGAGGCCGAGCGGATCTTGATCTCCGTCAGCTCCCGGAAATCCTTCACCGAGTCGATCGAAACGTGGCTCTCCGGGTTCTCCACCTGGTGCCGCACCAGCCCGAAACCGGCGCTGGAATCGGAGAACGCCGGGCAGAAGATCGGCACGTCCCGCTCGTACGCGGCTTTGACAAGCGAATCCTTCTTCTTGCCGTGCGTCATCAGGTACCTGCCCATCTCCCGGATGAACTCCCGGGAGGAGTACGGACGTCTTTCCAGGCCGTCGGCGATCTGCTTGATCGTATTGTCGCAGACCTGGAGCTGCTCTTCATCGATATAGGTGTCGTAGATCCTGTCGATGTAGAGATCTCTGAGCTTTTTATCGTCCACCGCCTGGGTTCCTCTGTAGTGCCGGAAGCCCAGGGCCTCGAAAAAGTCCATGTCCACGATGGTCGCGCCGGTGGCCACGATGGCGTCCACCATGTTGTTGCGGACCATGTCGATGTAGATTTGCATGCACCCGGCGGCGCTGGTGCTGCCGGCGATGCACAGGATGATCGTGCAGTCCTTGTCCTGGAGCATCAAATTGAAGATGTCCGCCGCCCGGGCGGTGTCCCGGGCCGTGAACGACATCTGCCGCATCGAATCGACGATCGGCGTCGAATCGAAGGCCTTCATATCCACGTGCTGAATCGGGTCTCGAAGAAGCTCTTTCTTTTCCATAATCGCAGCCTCGCAGGGGACCCGAAGCGCGGATCAACCCGCTCGGGCGCCCAATTTGTAGGTGAGAATCTTGAATATCAGTTTGGCCGCCAGAAACTCGGGGGCCCAGGTGTTCTTCACCGGGCACATCTCGACGACGTCGAGCCCCACGACCGTCTTGTTCCGGCACACGGCTCTCATCAGAGCCAGCACTTCGTACCACAGCAAACCACCCGGCTCGGGCGTCCCGGTGGACGGCATGATCGCCGGATCGAACACGTCCAGATCGATCGTGATGTACACCTGGTCGGTCAATCTTGCGACGACCTCGTCGATCCAGCCGGCGCCGTCCTGGATGTTCTCGGCGAAAAAGACCTGACCCGGCTCCATCGACGGCTTCTCGGAGATGTCCATGCTCCGGATGCCGACCTGCGTGATCGGGCAAACCTCCCGCGCCCTGGCCATTACGCACGCGTGGTTGTATTTGGAGCCCTCATACTCTTCTCGAAGATCGGAATGGGCATCGAGTTGCAGGACGCTCATGCCCGGGAATTGGCGGGCGTGCGCCTGGATCGCCCCGATGCTCACCGAATGCTCCCCTCCTACGAGGACCACGAATTTGTTGTTCGCCAGGTGAGCCGCGACCTTGCCCCGCACGGTCTCGACCATCTTCTCGGGGGCCGCATCGCCCTTGACGGCGGGTTTGTCCGTGTAGATCCCGTGCAGGTGGACCTGCGAATCGGTCTCGATGTCGTACAGCTCGACGGCCTGCGAGGCCTTGATGATGGCCTGGGGACCCTTGTCGGCCCCCTTCATCCACGTGCTTGTCAAGTCGTACGGCACGGGTAGCACGACGACCCGGGAATTGTCCAGACTGCTGTATTCCGGCGGCAGGCCGCCGAAGTTGTTGATGGTTTCACTCATGATATCGGCTCCCACAAAACGAGAGCCCGTGCCTTGGCGGGCACGGGCTGTACTTGAAATTCGGTGTGCGAACGGGAATCGGGCGAAAGACCTGCCCGGTTCACTCGGAAGTATGACGCGACGACATGTTCTCATCGAACAGGAACATGGCGATCGCCACCGTCGTGGTCCACAGATCTCTCTGCCCTTTTGCGGTCTGCGTGATGTTCGAAGTGCGAATGATCAGGCCGCTGGAGCGATAGACCTGCTCTTTTTCAGACCAGGCCTTGTTCGGGTCCACCTCCAGGCCGAGCGTGGTTCCGAGCATCCCGGCGGCCAAGTCTTCCGACAGGTCGCCCGCTTCCTTCTCGTTCATGCCGTGGCCGTGCACCTCGCTGAGGTACCCCCACTTCGACTCGTCTTTCGGCACCGCGATGCCCACGGACGAAGCGACCAGACGGCCGTGCTCGTCGGTGTCGGCCCGGGCCATGACGCAGTAGCAGATGCCGCCGGGGGTCAGCAGTTCCAGACCCTTCTCTTTGCTGATGATCTTGCAGTGAGGCGGCAGAATCGACGAAACCTGCACCAGGTTCTGCTGGGCCACGCCGGCCTTGCGAAGCGCGTCTTCGAAGCTCTTCAGTTTGTACTTGTGCCGACCGACGCCCTTGGTCAAAAAGACCCTTGTGGGAACCAGGTTCTTCATGTTCACCTCCCGCTAACTGCGTTGAAACGTAAATGACCCAAAACCGGCCCTACCCAGATTCAGCTTGCGAATTATAGATAGTGACCGGTCTTTGGCAATCAAAATATTCAGAACGCCAGATAAGACCTCGCTTTTTCGAGCCTGGCGCCCATCCGGCCGATCTGATGGAGATCCCGCACCTGCTGTGTCCGGCGAAGTTCGACGATGCGATTGACAGTCACCGGACCCAGTCCCGGCACTCTCAATAGCTCCGACCGGGAGGCCTTGTTCACGTGAACCGGAAAGAATTCCGGGTGCCTCGCCGCCCAGCCTTCCTTCGGGTCGATCTCCAGCGAAAGATACCCTTTCTCGTCGCACGGGATGTCGGCGTCGGTGAAGCCGTACTTCCGCATGAGAAAGTCCACTTGATAGAGCCGATGCTCCCGCATGAACGGGTCGCCCGGACGAGTGG
>JBDKUU010000363.1:0-3723 GCA_039679525.1 Phycisphaerales bacterium
CGATGTCGTCGAAATCCTAAATCCGAAATTCGAAGCACGAAATCCGAAACAAGCACGAATGACCGAAACCCGAATTTCGAAACGGCCCATCCGACAGGCGACAGCGTTTCGGTCATTCGGGTATTCGTAATTTGGATTTGTTTCGGATTTCGAATTTCGTGCTTCGAATTTCGACTCGGACCCACCTTGTCGAAATGACTCTGCGGACCTGCTTAAGGCGAGGCCTCCGTGAGGCAAGATCAATCGACGAACGCTGGAGGACATGCGATGCGTGCCTTCCGGCGTTCGCGTCATTTCAGGAAGGCCTGGATGCCGTCGGCGATGGCTTGGGCCATGCGGTCGCGGAAGCGGTCGTCGGACAAGCGGGCGGCGTCCTGGGGGCTCGAAAGATAGCCCAATTCGATCAGAATGGCGGGGCCTTTGCTCTGGACCAGGACGACATAATCCGCCTCGCGGACGCCCCGGTTGTTCATTCCCGTCTTTTCCATCGCCTGATTGACCGCGTGCGCGGCGCGGTAGGATTCGCTGGACGCCGACCGTGAGACATAGACGGTGAATCCCTGGGCGCTGCTGCTCGGCGCCGAGTCTGCGTGGATGCTCACGAACAGGGCGGCCTTACGTCGATTGCCGATCGCGGCGCGCTCCGGTTTCTCAATGTACTCGTCTTGCCAGCGGGTCATGACGGCGGCGACGCCCCGTTGCTCCAGCAGTCTGGCAACCTTCGCGGCGACTCTCAAGTTGATGTTCTTCTCGTCCTCACCGGTCACGCTGCTGGTTCCGGGATCGTGTCCGCCGTGCCCGGCGTCGATGATCACCGCGCCTGTGCGGGCGGGCTTGGTCGCCTGCGGGACGTTCGTCCGGAGGAACGGGCGGATCTGCTCGACCAAGGTCGAAGGCACGCGGATCACGCCGTGATCGTTCGTGACGCTGCCCACGGAGCCCATGGGCTTGCCGTTGACGAAGAACCGGCCGTCTGTGTGCGTGAAGACGATCACGGTGTTGGCCGCGTTCTTCATGACGACGGAAGTCTCGTCGCGTTGCTCGATCCGCAGGCCCAATCGCAGGGCGAGTTGCTCGATGGTTACGGTGTCCTCGCCGATCACGATTCCCCCCGGAGTCGTGGGTTGCGGGCCCTGGCAGCCGGCAATTCCCAGCGCCAGGGACGTCAGTACGATGAATAAGCGCGTCTTTGTAGTCATACAGGGGCTATTATCGGAAACTCGGCCCCCGGCGGTTCACTTTTCGTCCGAGATTTCTCACTACCGGCGAAAAAAGTGGGTTCTCGCGGCGTCTGCGCGAGGCCGCGGAGCCTGATCTGTCGCCGGCGTTGCCGCGGTCGGAGTCGTCCTTGTCCCCTCATTCGCCCGATTGCGTCCGCCAGTTGGCCGCCATGCGGGCGAAATCGACCATGTTCACGAGGCCGTCGCGATTGGCGTCGGCCCGTTCGCAGAAGTCGTTCCGTCGGGAACTCTCCGGCGCGAGCCAATAGCGGCTCAGCCGAGCGAGGTCCGCCGGGCCGACCTCGCCGTCGACGACCAGGTCGCCCGCGAGCGGCTCGACATTGAAGACGACCGTGACTGGTGCCGAAGGCTCGTATCGGTCGCCGTCGTCGAGACCGTCGAGAACTCGGAAACTGATCCATCGCAGGTCCGTCCCGCTCGTCGCCTGGTACGACATGTGGATGTGGGAGTCGCCCCGCAGACTGTGGATTTCACTGTGGTCGAAGCTCTGCCCGGCGGCGTCGAGGGTGAACTGGGGATAGTCCTTGTGCACCGCCCGAAGCCCCGGCGAGAGGGCGACGCATTCGATCACAAGCCGGTAGTCGATCTCGGGCTCGCCCGCCGGGGCCCAATTGGGCTCGTACGTGGCGCCGGCGCTTGGATTGACGCCCTGGAACAGATCGAAGCCGGGCTCGCCGATGCGGTGCTGATAGCTGGCGAAGATGCTCTCCTGAAGGGGGTAGAACCAGTTGGCATAAGGCTCCTGGCTGCTGTTGCGGTACTTCTGCCGGCAGTCGAGGAAGAGCGTCCTGTCGTCGGCCGTGCCGGCGATCCCGTCGCGGTTGCAGCCGATGAGGAAGTGATCGAGAGGACATTCCGCTCCGGCAGGCAGGCAGCAAGCCAGCGAGAGGATCATGGCGATTGTATTGACACGCTTCATATGGGTTCCTTTGTCCACTGAGAACTGTCCACTGAGAACTGTCTACTGAGAACTGTCCACTGCAAGGGCGACGCATGCGCCGCCCCTACGGGTTCTCCGGCCATTTCGGGGCGGCCTCGGGATACCAGTCGCAGGTGCCGGGGTAGTCGTAGGTCTGCTCGAACCTGAGACCCTCCGCATGGCCGTCCGCGAAGAGGTAGTGCGAGGTCCCCTGATGGCGGTCCCATGCGACGAACCGTTTGGCGTAATCGACCGAGCCTTCCCACGTCTCGGGGTGGATGTGGTCGGCCAGGCGGAAGCTCTCGGTGTCCGGGGCCTCGCTGATCCAGATGCACGACATGGGCCGGCGGATCGCGTTGATGCAGTTGTAGCGATTGGATCGGGGGCCGTAGCGATAGTGGATCGGGTCCAGCAGGCCGTTGACCGCGAAGCTCGAATACCGGGCCTCCTTCTGCTCGTTCAGCGGCCTGTTCCAATCGACGAACTCCTTGCCTTTGTCGCTCGGGCATCGAAAGAGGAGCTTCTCCTTCGTATAGCGGGTCAGGACCCGCAGCCAGTGCTCGTTCGGGTCGTGAACGTGACACGAGCTGGGCGGCAGCCGGTACTCGGAGTCCGGCAGATACATCTGCAGCGCAATGCCCATCTGCCGCAGGTTGCTCTGGCATGCGATCTTCTGGGCCTGCTTTCGGGCCCGGCTCAGCGAGGGCAGCAGAATCCCCATCAGGATCGCGACGATCGAGATGACCACCAGCAGCTCGATCAGGGTGAAAGCCCGCTGGTTCTCGGCTGTAAGAGAATCGCGGCATGCATGGAATCGAGGGCGGCCTGTTTGTAGTGTGCCCGCAAGGGCATATCTTCTCTTCTTCTTGACGTTTTGCATGGCACAAAAGCGAAGACAACGCCTTGCGGCGTCACTACAAACGAGGCCGCCTTGGCCTGAATGCCCATCGGTTGCATGGCATTCGGGTGTTCGAAGACCTGCACAGACGCGTCGGTTCTGTCGCCATCGAATGGGTTGGCATAAGTTCCTTCTCATGGCGAAGTTCCTCCGTCCGAAGTCGTTAGTCCTCGTGCTCTTCGTGATCGTGCCCCTCGGCGTCCTGGCCGCTGTAGACGCCCGATCGTGCCCAGTTCTCGACGACAATCGTCAGGTCCTCGATGTCCACGACGCCGTCGTTGTTCACGTCGCCGGGGATGGGCTGGACGATCCTCCTGGCGAACCGGACCGTGACATCGGCGGACCGCTGGTACATGCCGCCGGCGTCGTGAGCGGACAGCACGACGCACACTTCGTTGTCCGCCTCGTCGAGCCAGAAACAGAACCGCGTGTGGGCGTGGATGCCCCAGGCGTTCTCGTCGGCGAGCCACGTCTTCGGAAGGGTATAGGTCTCGCCGTCGGCCTGCAGTGTCGCGGTGTCGTCGGGCAGAAGCAGGAAAAAGTCATCCGAGGCGAGATTGCCGCTGATTCGCTCCCGCCGCAGATGGATGTCCCATGCCGGGGCGTTCTGCGCGTCGCCGGCGGCCAGGTTCCAGGCTCCTTGCGGGCCGAACGCCGAACCCCAC
>JBDKUU010000364.1:0-1760 GCA_039679525.1 Phycisphaerales bacterium
CCCCGAACGCGGACCTCGCATGGGTCGTGGACCCCGTTGGAACGAACGAACTGACGCGGCAACGGTCCGACCCGACGGACCGGAGGAAAGCCGGATGATGCCGCCGATGGAACGACGGTTCGATGAGATCGACGCGAATCATGACGGAGCGTTGACTCGCGAGGAAATCCGCGCTTTTCATGAGAAGATGGCCCCCGGGCGAGGTTGGGAACAGCCATGAGTCTCGAATCACCCAGAACGTGTCGGCCCCGCTCATCGTCGCTTGCGACGGGTGGGGCCGGCGTCGTGCGCCGGGTGAAGTCCGCGGACGAGGAATGCCCTTGCCCGGATTGCCGATTCGGTATAGTCTGTGCCTTATGATCGACGTGAATCTCCTGACGGTGGACCGCGCAACGGTCGAGACGACCATCCTGGAGATGGTTCGGTCGGTCATGCATGCGATGCGGGCGGAGAGGCCCGACGTGCCTGCGGGCGCGCCGTCGGCAGACGCCGCCGACGTGCGGCTGGCGAGTCATGGAGATGGAGACGCTTACCGGCGGCTCATCGAACGGCATCAGGATCACGTCTCGCGGATTCTCTGGCGGTTCAGCCGGGATCGGAGGGTGCACGAGGAACTGGTGCAGGATGTGTTCGTCGAGTCGTACCTGAGCCTGGGCCGTTATCGCGGCGAGGCGCCGTTCGAGCACTGGCTCACTCGCATCGCCACACGAGTGGGCTATCGGTACTGGAAGGAAAAAGCTCGGCGTCAGCGGGCGGAACCGTTCGACGTGCAGGAATGGGAGAAAGCGACGGACGCAGACGGCGTCGTGCAGTCGCTCGAGCCGGACCAGGCGGCCGAACTCCTGCACCGCCTGTTCGAGCAACTGTCGCCGCGAGACAGGCTGGTTCTCACGCTGCGGTACCTGGAACAATGCGACGTGGTCGAGACGGCCCGGCGGACCGGATGGACGAAGACGATGGTGAAGGTGCAGACCCTGCGGGCCCGCAAGAGGCTTCAGAAATTGCTGGAATGCAGCGGGATGGAGTGGATCGAATGAACTGGGAAGAGAAGATCGATCGCCTGGCGGCGCGGGCCCGCGATGAGCGGTCGCCGCGTGTGGACGTGGCGGGCAGCGTGCTCGGGATTCTCTCCGCACGGAAGAGCGCGCCGTCAGGCGTCGCAGAGCGTCTGTGGATGTGGTTGGCCGCCGGGGCTTCGGCGGTCGCGGTCCCCGCGGCGATCGCGGCTTTCATCATCTACACGAACTCCGCTCAACCTCTCAGTGAGATTGCCGAGGCGATCGCATGGGCGGCTCAATGAATCCAAACGAGAATCCCGACAGCCCGACCGTCCTGCTTCGCCGGCTCTATCGCTGGCGCATGGCCTTCCTTGGGCTGATCATTCTGGTGGCCGGCTTCACGCTGGGGGCGGCCACCGCGGTCCTGGTGTTGCCCCGGACGCCGCCGGAACGAGCCCCGGGGATCGGGCGGGGCGACCAGATGATGCTGGAGCGAATCATGCCAAGGCTGCATCTGTCCCCCGAGCAGGCCGAGCGAGTTGGGCCGGTGCTACAAAAGCACATGCAGCGACTGGAAGAGATCCGCGAGCAGGGCCGCACGCAGATTTCCAGAGAGCTGGAGGCGATGGACGAGGAAATGACGGCGGTGCTCAAGCCCGATCAGCAACAGCAGTGGCGCGACTTGATGCGGGACTTGCCGGGCCAATTCCCCCGCGGACCAGGGAGATTCGGTCCGGGACCCCGAGGAATGCAGGGTCCTCG